>JANXLS010000951.1 GCA_025355035.1 Planctomycetota bacterium
GTGCGATTTGCGTTGCTCTTTCCGGAACGCTGCCGATCATCGTCGGCCATGTGCACGGAGCCGCGGTGCTTGCGCGCTATTCGTTGTTTGCGCTCCCATTCGTCCTGATGATCCCTGCGCTCGGCGCGGACTTCGCGCTGCAACGGCTGACGAACAAAGAACACTATCGAGTCGTAGCCGTCGCGATGCTTCCGCTCATGTTGCTGGCCGGAATGATCGTGCAAAAGCGCTCGCCATACGATCTCGAGCGCTTCAAGCAATCCCGTCCGGAATGGCCGTCGATTGAAGAGTAGGGCTGCTATACCTTCATCGCGAACTCGCTACGGATTGAATTGAATTCAGCGATGCGTTTTGGATTCGCGGTATTTCCGCCCATCGTCAGGAACACCTTAAACGCGGACGCCCCGGCGATGTCGAAGAATTGGATGCTGAGCGTGTTCACGCCGTCCATGTGGCTGGGCTTTTCGACCGCAAATGCTGCAGAAATATTTTTCGGGCGGATGTGCATGTCAAGCGACGCGGTTTGAACATTGAAAAATTCCCCCCACGCGCTGAAGTTTCCGAACTCGCCGTTCGCTTCAAGCGTCACAGCTCCGTTTGTGCAAATCACATGAACTTTTTCGAGCGGCTCGAACGCGTGCAGCAGTTCGTCCCAGCGCGCGAGATCCAATTCGCACGATTGCGTACCCGGCAAATGGCGGACGATTTCGGCTTCAGGAATGCGGAGTTTTTGAGCCAGCTGCATGGTCATGGCCCGCGGATTTTCGGCGAGCGCAGCAGCGACGGTTTCGGCGATAGTGGCGTTTAACATCGTAGTTGAATCCTTAAGGAACGAGTTTAGGCCTCTTACTCGGCACTTGGCACTCTCTTTTGGTAACGAACTCAGAATGAAGGACGCACGGTGAAACGTTCTATTCAATGGAGTTTACTACAAACCGATGCGGCGATGGTAGACCCACCATTCCATGAGCAGAATGCATGCGGCACCGAGCGCCAGCCAGCGCCAGATTTCGCGTTTGGCCTGGACGGCGGACGGATGCGAGACCATCGAGAGGTCACCGATTTTCAATGTGTCGCGCACACCGTTGTCGGATTCCGCGTGGTTGGCCAGATTGAACGCATAGATGCGCGATTTGTCCTCGCCGGGTATGCCCTTGAGTTCGTACAATCCGATCGTCTCGGTGCCCTTGACGAACGTCGTGTGTTCACGCGTGAGTTGAACAGATTCGCTCGATCCATCGGGCTTCAGAACGGTTGCAATGCCCGCGCCCAAACCGGCCGGAATCGCCAGCGGTTCGCCGGTGCGTTGAGCGGACGGGCGACGGCGCGGTGATGCCTGGGCAAGCCACGGCAACGCATTTCCACAGAAAAGCGGCATGGCTGGACGAGACGGCCAGTCGGTTTCAAAGACGTCGAACGCGACGCCGATCACGCGCACGCGATCGCTTACAAACGCGCTGACCAGCGGACGCATCGCGTATTTTTTCTTCGGCGTCCCGTCGGCATTTTTTTCAACGGCCGGATTCGTGTTTTCGACTTCCTCGATCGGTCCTTCAACGACAGCCTTCGCCGCCTTCGGGACGGTCCAGGATTGCGCGGATTTAATCGTCACGTTTCCGAATGTAACGTAACGCATCAACGGATGATCCGCGTCCCAATAATTTATGCGCGGCCATTCGAGCGCTTTTTCATTCTTCACAAATCCTGCAACCGGCGGCATCACACCGAGGAACATGGCTCCGCCATCGGTCCATGAAACCGGCGCGACGCGATCGAATATGCAGCAGTCGTAAAGTTCAACAGCCTGTTGTCCCTTCTGCTCCCACTCCTTCATGAACTCTTTGGGATCGACTTTCTTGACCGTTAATCCGCGCATCGATGCGAAGGCTTTTTCAAGAAAGTAGTTCCCTTCCGAAACCAGCAAGAGGCTGATGCTTTCAGTGTCGTCGATGACGACACTCGCCACGTCGTCGTTCGGAAACGAATCTTTTGGCGAGATGATTTTGGCGGTCACAACGCCCGTGGTGCCGGTCGGGAGCTTAAAGATTTCCTCGGAGCGAGCGTTGTCCATCAGCATTTCCTTGCCGGGTTCGGCCGTGGCCGTTTCGGCTCGGGTAACGCGGGCTTTCAGTTGCACGACCTTCGACGGAAACTGGACGCTCTCCGTCGAAATGCTCAGCACAATTTCGCGCGGAACGGGCGCAAAGTTTTCGACCGTGACAAAGAGAACCGTTTCAACTTCTTCGGCAGAACCGCCTTTCTTTTTGACCGTCCGCGTGCGCGCATTCATCTGCGTGATGCCAACGTTGTCCGATACTCCGCCGTACGCGACGAAGCGGAAACTCTTCAGCCGGTCGGGGAGTGACGCCTTGGTGTCTTCGGTGTTGCCTTTAGCCGCTTCAGCGCGCTCTTTGTCCAACGCCAATTCGAAGCAACCATCGGATAGCACAAGCACTTCAACGTTGTCTTTGCCCTGGATTGTGGCGAGTGCGGATTCGAAGGCTTCGTCGCCGCGTGTGCCGAGGTCGCGCGTGTGCAGCGAGTCGAGCATTTGCTTGAGCATGGAACGATCCGACGTGAATTTACTCAATTGACGCGTTTCGCGATCGAAGGCGAAGAGTGCCATTTCGTCGCCCTGCCGCAGGTCTTCGATTTTCGTCCTGGCATCGTGAATGGCGGCGTCGAGACGCGATTGTTTTTTGTCGTTGCCGGCGTCGCGCGTGGCCATGCTGGCGGACGTGTCGATCAGCAACACTGTCTTCTTGCCGGGAACACTTCCTAAATTCAAATACGGCCGGGCGAGCGCAAAACCAAAGAGGCCGATCAGGAGGATTTGGAGAATGAGGAGCAACGAATATTTTAAGCGCTGAAACGGTGCATTGACCTGCATGTCTTCAATGACTTTTTTCCAAAGCAGCGTCGAAGGAACAGTGCGTTCCTCGCGCTTCAATTTCAAAAAATAGAGCGCGATCACAGGGATGAGCGCGGTGAGACCGAGAAGGCCGAGAGGGTCGAGGAGATTCAAGGTAGGCGACCTAACCGATTAAACTGTATTCCAAAAAACAGACCGCATTCTCTCGCAAAGGCGCAAAGACGCAACGGGAAGAAAAACAGAAACAACCTCCCAACCTCCCATCCTCACGGCGCTTTGAATTCGATCGTGTTTGAAGCAACCGGAAAACGGTTTGGGAAGTCGACTTCAGCGGCATCGTTTTCGTGCTCCGAAAGCGGAGCGTGATGAATCGATTCGTAATGTTCGTCCTGCGCCGCTCGCATACCATCGGGGCAGAATAGCAATTGAAGACCGATCGTGTCGCCTGTCTTTGCTTTCAGCGCGGCAAGGCTAAACGTCAATTTCATGCGCGCGGAATGGCTTTCGGCGTCGCCGTTCGCAGACGGATCTTCCTGGATATCCACGTCATCGTCGGGCTCGACCGGTTTACCATTGACCCACCAACGAGCGAGGAAGTAGTGTTCGAAATCTGTCGATGGGAACGGCAGGGGTGTTTTCAAACGCACCGTTTTCCCTTCGAGCCGAATCTGAAACGGCCCGTCGTATTGCGCAACAATGCTGCGCAGGCGAAAGAGCGTTTCCGCGTCCGACGTTTTTTTTGTTTCACCGAACAACAATTCACGCGCAGAGTCGCCCATTTCCAACAACGCGTTGGAGGCCTTTTCTCGCACCGAAAACTCGCTGCTGCTGAGCAACGAAATCCATTCGACCGCTTGCGTTTTTTGCGCGTCCGTCAACGGGCCGAGCGCCTTGCGCGGAATGTTCGGCAACGTCGGCAACGGTTCGTCTTCCGAAAACTTTCGCGGTCCGCGCGCTCCTCCGGACAACCAATAAAGGATCGGCGTGCCGCCATCGATTTTCGGAACCGAGGGCGCCCCGGCAGCGGTTTCGATGGTTGTCTCCGGATCGCTTTCCAACTCCGTGTCCGGAGGCGTGTCGTCGCCGGACGGCACCAGCGTCGTCCATGCGTGAAACAGCTCGTCGACGCATTCGATTTTAACAGACGCGACCACGGCATCTTTTTTGTCGCGCAGTTCAACGGAGTACGTTCCGATTTCGAGCAGCGGAATTATTTGGCCGAACACGAGCCGGCCGTAGTCGCGTTTTTCGTGCTGCTGCTTCAGGACAGCAGGATTGTGTTGTGGGTCGGGATCATTAATCTGGATGTGAAATGGGCCGAGACGGTTTCCGGAATTGTCGTCTTCGTCGTCGTCCGGATCGTACGCTTCGGTCATGCAGTAGATCATGATGCCGCTGAAACGCGGCGCGCGGAGCGATTGGACGCCGAATCGCGCCGTGGCATTTTTTCGCAATTCAATGCTGGGTTGTTTGGCGAGTTCGTTCCATGTCGTCGCGACGCCGATCG
>JANXLS010001011.1 GCA_025355035.1 Planctomycetota bacterium
CGCCAACGGCGACCGGCCGGCCCGCAATGCCCAGCGAGACGGTGACGCGACGCACGCCGCCGGAGCATTTCTTTTCGATTCGCGCCCGGATGCGCGCGACAGCTGCGGCGCGGAGTTCGCCGCCGGTGTATTTCCCGGCGAGAATTTCGACGCGGAGATCGGTGAGCGTTTCTCGTGTGGCGGAGAGAACGGCGTCGCGGCCGAATTGTGTTTCGAGCGATTTGACAGCGGTGTCGTCCAGAAGTAGCTGGACGGCCGGCAGGGTGCGCAGAAGTTCGTTGGGCGTGGATGTTGTCATTTTGGAATGATAAAGCGTCGCGCGGTTGAAGGCAACCGCGCGCGTTTGATTCGTTCGAGTATTTTAACCCCGGGACGGCAGCTACTTTTTCGTTTCGACTTTCTTCTTTTCGACGGCTTTTTTTCGTTCCTCATCCTGCTTTTCGATTTCGGCCAAACGTTGGGCTGGCGTGGCGAGCGGCCCTTCGACGCCTGTTCTCGGTTGGTCTTTGGCGAATTGGTCGTCGTCTTTGACTTCTCGTTTCAGACGGTACAGTTCGTCCTTCAATTGCGCGATCAGGGCGGTTTGTGTCGGGTCGTTGTAGATGTTGTTCAATTCGTGCGGATCTTTCGCGAGGTCGAAGCACTCCCACTGATCTTTCTGCCAATAGTAAATCAGCTTGTGCGTATCGGTTCGAACGCCAAGGTGCTGGCGCGTGTTGTGATCGCCCGGATCATGGTAGTAGCGGTAGTACCAGCTCGAGCGCCAATCGCCGGGGCGTTCGCCGCGGATGAGCGGAACGAGACTGCGGCCTTGCATGTCGGCTGGGACAGGTTGGCCGGCGATATCCAAGAACGTGGGCGCGAAATCGACGTTCAACGCCATGGCGTTCTGCGTCGAACCCGGTTTTGCGACGCCGGGCCAACGGACCATGAACGGCATTTTGATCGATTCTTCATAGATGAAACGCTTGTCGAACCAGCCGTGATCGCCGAGAAAAAAGCCCTGGTCGCTGGTGTAAATGACGACGGTGTTTTTGCTCAGGCCTTCTTTATCAAGATAGTCCAGCAGGCGGCCGACGTTGTCGTCGATGGACGCGACACAGCGCAGATAATCCTTGATGTATTTCTGATATTTCCATTTCAATAACTCGTCGCCCACCAGCTTTTTCTTGACGCCTCCCACTTCGATTTCGAGTTCCATCGGAATGCCGTTGAGCCACTTCATGCGCTCGGGGCCTTTGAGTTCTTCGGGCGGGACGAGTTTGAGATCGCGGCGGTTCAGGTCGCGCGCGATGGTCATCGCGGCTTCGTGTGCTGCGTCGGTGCGGGTGCCGTACGTGTCGCGCAACGTGACAGGCTCTGGGATATCGATGTCGTCGTACATGTGCGCGTGTTTCGCGTCGGGCTGCCAATTGCGGTGCGGGGCTTTATGATGACACATCAAAAAGAACGGCTTGTCCTTCGGGCGGTTGGTGATGAAGTCGATGGCTTTTTCGGTAATGATGTCAGTGGCGTAACCTTTTGTCAGTTGGCGCCCCGTTTGATCAAGAAACGCGGGATTGTGATAGTCGCCCTGGCCGGGGAGGACACACCATTTGTCGAAGCCGGTCGGTTCGCTGCCAAGATGCCATTTACCGATCATGCCGGTGTAGTACCCGGCGGCTTGAAGATGCTTTTGAACGGTTGGTTGCGATCCGTCGAACGCGTTGAATATGGGGACGCCATTGAGGTGGCTGTATTTGCCCGTAATGATACTCGCGCGGCTGGGTGTGCAGATTGAATTGGTGCAGAAGCATTTGTCGAAACGAATGCCGTCTTTCGCGATGCGATCGAGGTTCGGCGTTTGATTGATGACGCTGCCGTACGCACTGATGGCGTGAGCGGCATGATCGTCGGACATGATGTAAAGAATATTGGGGCGGGATTCTGCGGCGGACAAGGAAAGTGCAAATAGAATAACGGCGATGAGTCCACGAATACATTCAAAGTGTCGAATCATATTTACAAACCTAATGATGTGAAGCCGAGCGCGTCGACGAACCGAGAAGCAAAAAATCATACCAGTGTGGAAGATCATAGCGTCGAGCAGCGCTGGCGCGAGGTGAGAAAATTGGGTGTAGCTGATCAATGAAATGAACGAGGATAGCGGCCATAAAATCGGCGTTGCCGAGATTTGCAACACTCGGCACTCAACACACGGCACTCGACACTCCGGTCTCCGTGAAAACTTCTTAATCTTCTTCTTGCAAGCGCGAAAAAGTGAGTTACTACATGGGATATGGCAACGAATCCGTCCTCTCCCGGTGGCAGCACGCCCCCATCCGACAATGGTCAGTCGAATCCGGCACCCAAGCCGCGCGCGACCATCGTCATGAAGAATCCGAACTCCAAGCAAACCAGCAATTCGTCGATGCCGGCTGCAACGAGTGGCACTCCCGGCAACTCGCAGCGCCTGGCGGCCGCCCGTCCGACAGGAGCGCCCAATCAATCCGCGCGTCGTGCGCCCGTGCAAGTTCAGGCTGATCGTGAGGCGTTGGGGTTGTCGGCGGCGCGTCCCTCTGAAATGGTGGAGGGATTGGAAGAGGTCGCCAAACGCGCCGAAGCGGCGGCTGTTCGCGAGGAAGCCAAGCGCAAATCCGGCGGCAAGTTAAATCTGAATGTTGCTTTGCATGTCGATGACACAGGCCGCAAATGGACGCGTTGGGTGCAGTTGGGCATTGGCGTGGCGGTGTTCGTTGCAGCCGTCGTGGGTGCCGTACTGTTTCTTCGAGCCAATACGGAAAAACTCGACCCGCGCCGGGCGCTGGCTGAAACGCGCGCGTTGTTGGGCGATCTCGAAATTACAGCGAAAACCATGGACGGAATTG
>JANXLS010001023.1 GCA_025355035.1 Planctomycetota bacterium
CCGTTGGACACACCTGTGTCACAAGTCGAAAATTCATCCGTTGTATAGTAAGAGGGAGGCATCGAAGGGGAGCGATAAACTACGCAACGGCTCTAACATCGAATAACGCGAAGTAACGCGAAAAAACGCGAAAAAAGGTTATAGGCGATATTGCAATAATTCCACACATGTGCAATTTGTGGAACGGTTACGGATCGGTAAATTGGGTTTGGAATGCACCTACGTGCAAGTTTGGAAACGATGAAATGATGAAGTTGAGAGAGACGGCAGTAAAGAAAGGCTGTTGATTAGAGGTGGTGGCAATGCACGTATGTGCAACTTGTGGAACGATTGAGATAAAAATCGAGAGACATTTACGGGGAGGAATCTCTCTTGGACCCCTCGAATCATAATCATTTTCATAAGTCCTTTCGCATTGGTGAAATTTGTGAGGTAGTTTAAGGACTTACGTGATATCGAATCGATTTATTCACAACCTCTCCGGGGTGATATAAGGCAAAAACCGTTATTGTGTTAGGCACTCAGAACTCAGCACTCGGCACTTCTTTATGGTGTGGGACGAAATTATCGGGCAAGCGCCCGCAAAAGGCTACCTGCGGACAACGCTGACGACTAAGCGGTTGGCGCACGGTTACCTCTTTAGCGGACCGGCCGGAGTTGGCAAGCGGAGTGCGGCGTATGCGTTCGCACAAGCTGCGATGTGTTACGCGCCGATTGAACTGGACACGCCCTGCGGTCAATGCAAATCGTGCCGCTGGTTCGCGGGGCGAAAGGGTGCGCAGATCGAGCATCCGGACGTCATATCGTTGCTGACGTTTTCGAAAGGGCGGGGCGGGGGAGATAGTTCGTCGCGGATGGAGAAACGCGTCGGCGATCAAGATCCGATCATCAAGCTCGAATCGATTCAATACGTCTGCGAGCAGCTTCATCGTTCGCCGATGGCCGGACCCAAGCGCGCCGTGATCATTCCGGAATCGCAGCGGCTGTGCAAAGGCCAGGCGGAACCGGCCAACGCATTTTTGAAGACGCTCGAAGAACCGCCTGCATCCTCGCTGATCATTCTGACGAGCAGCCAGCCCGAAGGGCTGCTCGAAACAATTATTTCGCGTGTGCAGACAGTTCAATTCAAACGGCTATCGAGCGTCGAAGTGGGAGAAGGTTTGAAACGCCGCTGGGCCGGAATGGAAGCGAACGACGTGAAGCTGGCGGCCGCACTGGCCGATGGCAGCATCGGCCGGGCGTTGGATTTGGTCGGCGGCGATTTAAAAATATGGCGCGCTGCAGTGATTACGGGCTTGGAAAAATTCAACGCGAAAACATTCCTATTGTTCGGAGCCGCATTGTGGAAACTCGCTGAGACCGAAGGCGTGCGTCTCTACGAAGCCGACAAGGAAGCGCAATCCGAAGAGGACGGTAGCGACGCGTCGGAGGAGAGTGATGAAATCGATGAAGGTGCTGCGAAAACAGCCGCAGGATGGAAACGGCACGTGTTCACGCGGATGCTGGCGCTGTGCGAAGTCTGCTTCCGAGATGGCCTGGTGTCTGCGGCGTCGGGAATGAATTCAAATGCTCCTTTATTGCAACCCGACCGCCCGGATTTTGCGCGCGCGTTGGGGGCGAAGTTCGGCGCGGAAGGCTGCGAAAAAGCGTTGCGAGCCTTGCGCGAAGCCGCTTTGGCTGCGCGCCTATACGTGCGCGGCGACATCATCGCCCGAGCGTTAGCCGGCCGATTGAGGGACGCGCTCGCACATGAATAGTTCAAAAATTGAAGGAACGCGTCGCGAGGGAATAACGATGAACTTTGAACCGCCGTTTTTGTCTGGCGCGATTTAGAAATTGGACGATCATATAAGCGGGTGCGAGCGAGTCTGAATGCGCGGGAGTGCTGGTGCAAACATGAGCGACGAACGGGACGAGGAACAGAAGCTGTCGCAGATTCTGGTGCGGGATGATCGCTACCGCCGGGAGGCGTACCGATTCATGCAGGAGGGGCTCGAATACACGATGCAGCGGCGCGGCAGGCGCGGTCACGTCTCCGGGCGCGAATTGGTCCTCGGCATGCGCGACCTCGCGCGCGAACGCTTCGGATTGATGGCGCGGACGGTGCTGAATCAATGGGGCGTGAAATCGACATCCGATTTGGGCGAACTGGTCTTCAATCTGATTGAAGAAGAAATCATGTCCAAGCAGGATTCCGATACGCGCGCCGATTTTGCCGACATCTTCGATTTCGAAGAAGCCTTCGAACGCGACATGAAAATTGAATTGGAAGATTGAAGCGTACTGTTGGCGTCCCGAGTGCCAGTATTCTAAATTTGGCGAAACGTGCAGGCGGGACGCCCGCACCACAAAGAAGAGAAAAAAATGGTTTCATCGGACAATACAGTTTTGGATGTGTGCGAACGATCCGAGGCGAAGGGCCGCGACCGCGCGGCGGTTGCCTCCCCCGACGGCGAGACGACCTACGGCCAGTTGATGGACTCCGCGCGGCGCATCGGACGCGTGCTCGCGAAAGAAACATCCGCGCCGGTCGTCGCGCTTTTTTTCCCCATGTCGCCGGAGTTCGTCGAAGCGTACCTCGGAACGCTCTACGCCTGCAAACAGGCGCTACCGTTGAACTTGTTGCTCCCGCCGGAAGAATTGCTCTTCATCCTCAAAGATTCCGGAGCCGACATTATCGTTGCGCCCGACATGCTCGCACCGCGGTTGCAACCGCTCGGATTCCGAGTCGTGAGTTTCTCGTCGCTGCTTGAACGTGACGAAGCCATCACGCCGCCGCGCCCGAAACCCGACGACGTCTGCACACTTCTTTATACATCCGGCACAACCGGCAAACCCAAAGGCGTGATGCTGACGCACCGCAATTTGGCGTCGAATGCCGACGCCGCCGTTATTGCGATGGGACTCACGCCGACGTGCCGCATCCTCGCGTGTCTCCCGAGCTTTCACACGTTCGCCATCACTGGCACGATGCTCGCGCCGCTGGCATGCGAAGGATCGATGGCTACATTGCCGAAATTCGAACCGGAAACGGTTTTGAAAACCGCGTCGAATCTCAAGTGTGACACGCTGCTGATGGTGCCCTCGATGTATCGCATTCTTGCCCGCATGCAGGAACGCCGGTCGTGCGACATGAGCCACTTGCGCCTGGCGATTTCCGGCGGCGAAGCCTTGCCGGACGACGTTCGCGAAAGTTTCCTGCGGGTCTTCGGCATCCCGCTTTTGGAAGGCTACGGGCAGACGGAAAGCAGCCCGGTCGTCTCCTTTAATCTTCCCGGCGCGAATTGCCTGGGCACAGTCGGCAAACCGATCCCCGGCGTGAAAGTCAAAATCGTCGACATCGAAACGATGAAGGATTCGACAGGCACTGGCGAAATTTGGGTGGGCGGTCCGGGCGTGATGAAGGGCTACCACAATCAGCCGGAAGAGACCGCCCGAGCGGTAACGGCCGATGGATGGCTGCGCACGGGAGACATGGGCGAGCTGACGCCAGAAGGCTACATTCGCATCACCGGCCGCCTGCGCGAGATGGTCAAAGTTGCAGGCGAAATGGTCTTCCCGGCGGAAGTCGAAAACGCGCTGAACCTCCATCCGTCCATACACGAATCCGGCGTCACCGGCCAGAAGGACGATCGCAAGGGCGAGATCGTTGTCGCGTTTGTCGTGCTGAACGAAGGCAAGACTGCGACCGAAGAAGAACTGCTCGCGCATTGCCGCTCAACTTTGGCCGCGTATAAAGTTCCGAAGAACATATTCATCCGAAGCGAATTGCCCAAGGGGCCGACCGGGAAAGTGATTCGGCGCTTGTTGAAGTGATGGAGCGTCGGCGTCTCGCCGGCACGGTGTCTGCAATCGTCGATTGATGCTCGATAAAGAAGGGAGCGGCATGTCTGCGAATTTCAGCTTCGTGATTGAGAACGTACTGGCCGGCATGGAACGCCCCGGGACGTTCGCGCGTCTGCGTGAGGATTTGGAATTCCTCAAAGACCAGAAAATCAGCGCGATCGTCTCGCTGACCGAATCGCCGCTTGAGCGCGCCTTCGTCGAAGAATTCGGCTTCCGTTATCTGCACCTTCCGATTCCGGATTTCGCTCCGCCCAGCATCACGCAGATCGATGCGTTTATTGACTTCCTGAAAAAAACGGAGTCCGAAAGCATTCCTGCGGTGGTTCATTGCGCCGCCGGCATGGGCCGCACCGGAACGATGCTCGCATGCGCTCTCGTCGCGCGCGGAAAGTCAGCCGACGAAGCCATCGATCGCGTCCGAGAACTCCGGCCGCATTCGATCGAAACGTCCGATCAGGAAGAATGCATCGCCGATTACGCCGACCTCCTTGCGCGTCGCCGCAGTGACGACTTGCGGCGGAAATGAAGCCCTCAGCCGAAAAGAAATAAACCGCTATCTGAGTTGATCTTTTGATCGTCTTCTTCGTTGCATCTCCTGCGCTGTATTGCCGAATACAGCTTCGAAGATGCGCCTTAAATACGATCAAAATCTCCGCGACCTTGCGGTTTATTTCTTTCCGACTGCCTTACTTCGTATACCACCACGCCCAAACAATCAACACTGCCTGCAAAGGCAAACGCACCCAACTCGCCACAGGATACGTCTCGCCCTGGATCGCGATTGTGTTGACCGCCATGTTGATATTGGCCGGGAAAACGGCGACGAACAGCGCGATCAGCCCCCACGCCGCCCAGCGCGACGTGAGCGGAATCATCAGCCCGATGCCGCCGAGGATTTCGAAGACGCCGCTGATGTACACGAGGGCCAGCGGCCAGGGCAAATACTTTGGGACGATCGAAGCGAATACGCTCGGGCGCAAAAAATGAAAGACGCCTGCCGTCACCATCAGCAGTGCCAGCAATCCGCGCAAGACTAATTTGAGCATGATGTTTTTCCGAATTCCGATAGGTTACGTCCTGTCGCTACAATCGTACTTTGAGGAGTTGTTTCATGCAATCCAACACGTCTGACGTGATCGTCATTGGTGGCGGCGCGATGGGCACGGCTACCGCGTTCGAACTCGTCAAACGCGGACGCTCCGTCCGGCTCTTCGAGCAATTTTCAATCGGCCACGACCTCGGTTCCAGCCACGGATATTCGCGCATCATCCGCCGAGCCTACTACGAACATCCCGACTACGTACCGTTCGTCGATCGCGCGTACGAACTCTGGCGTGAGCTCGAAAAAACCGTCGCCGAATCGTTGCTGGCCGTGACTGGCATCATCGAAATCGGCGCCCCCGAAAGTCCGCTGCTGAAGGGTTCGCTGCTGAGTTGCCAACTCCACGCTATTGCGCACGAATCGCTCGACGCCGCACAGATCCGCGCGCGCTTTCCGCAATTCCAGGTCCCCGATTTCATGCGCGGCGTCTGGCAGAAAGATGCTGGGATTCTCGCGGTCGAACGCTGCATCCTGGCTTTCCGTCTTGCCGCGAAAAACGCCGGGGCGATGCTGCATGAAGAAGAAGAAGTCCTGAGCATCGAGCCGCAAAAAAGCGGGGTTGCTATTGCCACGCGCAGAGGCCGCTACACGGCTCCAAACGTGATCGTCTGCGCCGGATCGTGGGCGGGCCGAATGCTCGCCGATTTGAATCTCCCGCTCTGTGTGACGCGTCAGCCGCTCGGATTTTTTACGCCGAAAAAACGTGAACTCTTCGAGCTCGGCACGTTCCCGCTTTTCCTCATGGAACTCGACGGCCGCAGCTTCTACGGCTTCCCATTCTTCGGAGTCGACTACATGAAAGTCGCGAGCCATACGCACGGAAAAATCGTCACGCCCGACACCGTGGATCGTTCCTTCTCCGCTGCCGACGAAAGCGAACTCCGCGACTTCCTTGACGCACACATTCCCGAAGCGGGAGGGCGCTTGAGCTTCGGAAAAATCTGCCTCTACACCAACACGCCCGACAGCGATTTCATCCTCGATGCGCACCCGAAACATCCCAACATTTTGATCGCGGCCGGCTTCAGCGGCCACGGCTTCAAGTTCGCCAGTGTCGTCGGCGAGACGATGGCGGAACTCTGCGTGGCCGGAAAAACGCGGCACAAAATCGACCGTTTTGCACTGGGGCGATTCGGCTGAAAATCGAAGTCTTCCCAATAAAAAACGGGAACGCTTGCGCGTTCCCGTTCTCCAATTCAAGTGCATCGACGTGCGATTCGAAACTACTTCAGTTCGATCGTCGCGCCTTCTTTTTCGAGCTTGACCTTCATCGCTTCGGCTTCTTCGCGGAGCACGCCAGCCTTCACGGGCTGCGGTGCCTTATCGACGACGTCCTTAGCTTCCTTCAAGCCGAGGCCGGTGATTTCGCGGACGATCTTGATGACGGCGATCTTCTTCGTCGCGTCAGCAACCTTCATCAGGATCACGTCGAGCGTCGACTTTGCTTCAGCGACCGGAGCTGCTGCTGCTGCCGGAGCTGCTGCCATCATCATTCCACCGCCAGCGGCGGCTTCGATGCCGTGAGCTTCCTTCAAATAATCGCCAAGCGCCTTTGCCTGCAACAACGTCAGGTTGGCAATCTTGTCACCAAGGTCCTTCACTTCGGGGGCGAATTCCGCCATGAGTACTTCTCCTTTTTAACTGCGCGGCTTTAATCGAGCCGCATTTTTGTTTCACACGTCGGGTCGTTCCGGTCAGGTAATTTTAAAACTACCTGCAACCGGCCTATCCCCCGGTCCATGCCCGTCGCTTCACAGCGGCAAACACGAACTAGACTCCTCGCACGAAAACACTCCGCGCGAACCTTTGGAAACGCCGCGACCGTAGAAGCTCAGTGCGTCGTTTCAAACTTCATACTGCTTTGCCGCTGCGTCGAAACGCAGCAACGAAATCGTTATTCGCCCGCTGCTACGGCCGGAGCCGCTTCAACAGCCGCTTCGACAACTGCTGCAACCACGGGTTCCGCTGCCTTTTCCAACTTCTCGGCAAGCGCCTTGATCGCGCCGACGATGCGGCTGCCAGGTCCCTTGAGTGCGCCGGCGATCCGTCCGCCAGGTCCGCGCATTGCACCCACCACGTCGCCCAGCAATTCCGGCCTCGACTTGGATTTCGACAGCGCCTTTACCTCGTCTGACGACAGCACTTTGCCTTCGAGCAAGCCACCGATCAGCTTGACCGACTTCTTGTATTTTTCGGTCATCTCCAGCGCAATCTTCGCCGCGGCAACCGGGTCTTCACCGTTTAGAATGCAGGTCGGGCCTTTGAACAGGTTCGACGATTCGTTCAGTCCGAGATCACTGAACGCCTTCATCGTCAAACGATTGCGAACCATCTTAAACTTCACTTTTTTGTCGCGCAAATTCTGGCGAATCTCTTGATTCTGTTCGCTGTTAATTCCCAAGTTCGACAACACGATCAGGTTCGTCAGGCTGCTGTATTCCGTCGTAGCCTTCTTCACCAACAACCGGTTGATTCGGTTGGGGTTGCCGGAACCTTTCGGCTTCTTATCGGCGGGGCGTTTATCGGCCATGTCAATCCATCTCCTGTAAAGGACTTTGAGCGCGCGTCAATTCCGCGAACCCAAGTCCACGTTTTATCGGTTCAATCAGTTCAGATTCGTTTTTTAATCGACTTGCGTCGGTTTCACTTTAGATCGAAAGTCGGATGCCCGGTCCCATCGTGCTCGTCAGCGTCGCTTTGCGGAAGTAGTTGCCCTTCACCGCTTGCGGGCGCAGCGCGATCACGTGTTCCAGCATGGCCTTCACGTTCAGCGTAATGTCTTCCTTGCTGAAGCTCAGCTTGCCGACGACGACGTGAATGTTGCCGAACGTGTCATTGCGGAATTCGATCTTGCCCGCGCGG
>JANXLS010001057.1 GCA_025355035.1 Planctomycetota bacterium
AAAATTGTGTCCGTAGCCCGCGTTGCCGAGATACAGAATCTTGAATTCGGAATGCGGAGCAGCAGCGCTTTTTTGTGCGAGCGAAACAGGAAAGAACGCGGCGTTCTCCCAGTTGGGAATGATTGTTGCGGGCGCGTGAAAAGTGTATTGCGAGCGGAGCAGTTCGATCATGGCCGCATCGAGTCCGACCAGATGATCGATGTGTTCGAAGATGACGCGGTTGATCCGGCGCAGAATTCCGCTGACAAAACTGTCGCGCGACAACAGTCCGTAGCGTTCGACGACGTCGGGATAGCAGTCCATGTTCCAGAGGATCAAACGCGTGTCGGGATGTGCGGCTTTGTGGAGAACGCCGGCCAGCGCGATGAACGGCGGGGTCGTCAGCGCGACGATCACGTCCTGCTTCGGCAACGTCGCCGCGCGCAGCATGGCCAGCGAATAATACGACGCGTAATCGACCAAGCGGCGGAGGTGGGTGCTCTTGCCGAATTCCGGCGTCCACAAGCGCATGACATTGGGGTTGGATTTGTTTTGATATGGAGCGTCAACGTGTGGCACGACGTATCCACCGCGACTGGTCATGACCGTGACCTCGTCGCCGCGCGCGGCTCGATCCTCGGCGAGCGACGCGGCCAGGTGAGCGGTCGGACTGAGGTCCGGAACGTAGAATTGGTTAAGAATCAAAACGCGCATGGGAACTTAGTTCAAAGTTCAAAGTTTTATAGACTACAGCCTTCGGTCATTGTTTTACTGCCACAAAAGGACCCATGCAGAGGGCGTCAACGTCGTTGCGCATGAAACAACTG
Source organism: Planctomycetota bacterium (assembly GCA_025355035.1). Taxonomy (GTDB): domain Bacteria; phylum Planctomycetota; class SZUA-567; order H5-PLA8; family H5-PLA8; genus JANXLS01. Next base: position 807 of record JANXLS010001057.1, read on the forward strand.
ACTGCTTGCTCCGGGGTGTCGACGATCGGTTCGTTTTCGTTAAAACTCGTATTCAACACAACGGGAACACCACTGAGTTTCGCGAACGCGGCGATGAGATCGTAGTAGCGTTCGTTCTGGGCGCGCGTGACCGTGTGCAATCGCCCGGTGAAATCTTCGTGCGTTACGGCGGCCAGCGCGGCGCGCTTCTCTTCTTTGATGCGAACGACATGCATCATAAACGGACTTTCGACATTCTGCTCGAACCAGTTTGGAACTTCTTCGACGAGGATGGTCGGCGCGAAAGGGCGGAAGGCTTCGCGGCGTTTTATTTTTTTGTTGATCAGATCCTTCATTCCAGGCCAACCTGGATGGGCGAGAATGGAGCGGTTTCCGAGCGCTCGCGGGCCCCATTCGCATTTGCCTTGATACCATCCGACGATTTTTCCAGTGTTGAGCAACTGCGCAACCCGCTCGAACAATTTCGGTCCGTCGAAGCGCTCGACGTTCAATGCGTGTGCATTCAACGCGGCAGACATTTCAGCTTCCGAATGTTCCGGCCCGAAATAGGCGTGCGTGATCGGGGCAACACGGGGGTTGCCGAGCAGGGCATGCCAGACGTACAGTGCGGCACCGATGCCTGTGCCGTCGTCGGATGCCGCGCATTGAATGTACGATTTTGTGAACGGCGTATCGCGCAGGATGCGGGCGTTGCAGACACCGTTGAGCGCGCAGCCACCGGCGGTGACGAGATTGTTTGATGGCACGACGCTGTGTAGCCACTTGACGCAATCGATGACGACGTCTTCGAAGTGTTGCTGGCACGAACGCGCGATGTCGTTTTCGCGTTGAGTGATCGAATCGCAGCGCAAACGCGGAGCGCCGAGTTTTTCAACGAGTGCATCGGTGAACATCGGCGGCAGGACGATTTCGCCGGTCTTTGGGTCGACGCATTCATCGAACGATTTTCCTGAGAATGGGCGGATGAATTTGGGATGGACGCGGAATTGTCCGCGGTTGCCGCGCGTCAGAATCTCACGCATCAAGTCCATAAATGCAGGCTGGCCGTAGGCGGAGAGGCCCATGACTTTGTATTCTTCGCCGAAGCGATCGAAGCCGATGAACTGGCAGAGCGCTGTGTAAAAAAATCCGAGCGAATTGGGTACGAAAACGCGGTCGAGGATTTCGATCTTTGTCCCGACGCAACGCGCGTACATTGCGGTGACGAAATCGCCGGAACCGTCGTAGGAGAAACCGGCGGCTTCGTCGAACGCGCTGCAATAAAAGGAG
>JANXLS010001109.1 GCA_025355035.1 Planctomycetota bacterium
CGACACCTTGAAACAATCCGCACGCGAAGGGGGCGGAGCAGATACTGCGGCATGGGTCTCGCGATTGTTCCGTTTGCAGATTGAAACGACATTGGAGAACGAGGCGAAAGATCGTGATGCACAGAATTCGCCCACTGAATCCGCTCGGTCGAATGAGCCGCCCGCACGAAAATGTGAGGAGCGTTCAGCGAACACCAAACCTGAGAATTCAGCTCCACGCGTTGAACCCAACAGCGGCGATGTCGCATTTGCGGCGAATTAATTTTCGCGTACACTGAACGCGTTGTACTCAATGGATGCAGTGCGGCGCCACCCGATTTCTAGGATACTTGTGAAGGCAATCATTTCGGATATACACGGCAACCTTGAAGCGCTCCAGGCGGTCCTCGAATCGATCGACCAACTGGGTGTGCGCGAGGTTATCTGCCTCGGTGACGTCGTCGGATACGGACCCCAACCGCGCGAATGTTTGGAACTGATCAAGAACGTCGCGAAGTTCACGATTCTGGGTAACCACGAAGAAGCGGTGCTGGACGGAACGCCAGCCAGTTTCACGGAACGCGCGCGTAAAGCGATTGCCTGGACTCGCAAAAACCTTTTGGAAGACGCAAGCGAACCGGAAAGCGTCCGGGAAGAACGCCGCGCCTTTATGCGCACGTTTAAGATTCAGATGCGCGCGGACGGCGTTCAGTTCGTTCACGGATCGCCGCGTGACCCGACGCGCGAGTACGTCATGCCGCGCGACACGATCTCCGATAAAAAGAAGATGACCGAGATTTTTGCGTGTCTGGAAGACTACTGCTTCTGCGGCCACACGCATACGCCCGGCGTCTTCACACCCAACGGATTCTCGCACCCGTCGGATATGTTCGATCTGTACATTCTGGGCTCACACGAGAAAGTTCTGGTGAACGTCGGTTCCGTGGGCCAGCCGCGCGATGGCGATCCGCGAGCGTGTTTCATCACGTTTGATGGCGACACGATTGTCTGGCGGCGCGTGGAATACGATGTCGAAGCGACGTGCGGAAAAATCTACGCCATTCCGGAACTCGACGATTTTCTCGCCGATCGTCTGCGCGACGGAAAATAATCGGCTATGAGCTTGCTTGTCGTTTCTTAAGGAATTTGAATGTTTTTTTGCATACGGTGTCCGGCTCGTCGTCGTATGCTTGAAGGTCCCATGTAAGCGGTCCCACGTATGCTATACTACGTAACTTCTTGAAGATCGCATCAAAATCGATGTCACCATCGCCGGGAACACGTCGGTAATTCTTGCGAGCGGCAAGGTCGGCGAGCCGAACGTTGAAGATCCGCCCTTTCAGTTTTTCGATCGCAACACACGGATCTTCCCCCCCTGCAGCCGCGACTGCAACATCCAAGTTCGCACCAAAAAACGGCGACGTCAACGTCGCAAAAACTGTCGCCAGTTCATCGGTCTTTTCGACCAACAATGTCGGCTCGCACGTCAATGAAAAACGCTGGCCGATCTGTTCGGCATATTCAAGCACGCGTTCGAGGCCTTCGACGAGGTGCTTCATGGCCTTTTCGGGTGTCACGCCTTGAAGAGCGCGGCCGGAAGTTAGAGAAACATTCTTCGCTTCGAGCGCCTTGCCAAGTCGGAGCGCTTTCTTGGCATAGGCTATGCGCCATTCGCGATACTCGCGGCTGGGTGAAACAAGCGAGGGTTCAAAGAGCGGTTCGTTCGGAGCGTCGGACCAGAAACCGGTCGTGCTATCGGCATTGATCCCGGAAACGAAAAGGTCGTGTTTCTTCAGTTGCTTCTGCAATCGTTCTTGATCTGCGACAGCGAAAGTATCCAGCCAGGCGTGAGGTTTGTCAGCGAGAATTTCGACACCTTTGAAGCCAGCGTCAGAAATGCGGTTCAACGCATGCTGTAACGCATGTTGACTGAACCCACGAGTTGAATATGTAAAACGATTTAACACCACAAATCCGATCTCCTCGCTCAACGACATGCCTTTAGTATTTATACTTTCGACATTTCCGACAGTGGACTCCATTCAAAATCAGGGTTCAATTGAGTTGATAATCAGAACGCTTAGCGCCTTGACGATCCATTACCGTTCCACAAAATGCACATATGTGCTTCGCCCGCGCTCATCCTCAGTCATTCTCGTTCCTTTTCCACACGTTGTACACTCTCCCTGCAATGCTTTACCCTTTCTGTACACCATTTGTCGTTCCCAAACTTGCACATTGTGTACAAAGCGCTCCATATAGTTCATATATTGGCTTGAAGCAATAATATCAATATATTGTTGAAAATTCTTTCGTTCTAAAATTCACACTCTTTTTCCCCTTCATTTCGTCGCCCTTTCTATACACATAACCTTTTCGCGTTTTTTCGCGTTATTCGATGTTAAAGGCGTTAAGTCCCCTCCTCAGTCGCACGAATTATACAACGGATGAATTTTTCACTTTTGACACAGGTGTGTCCAACGGCTGCGAAATGACCCCAAATCGTGTTTCAACCCATCCCATGAATAGACCTACTTCTTCAAGATCTTGGCTTTTAGCCAGTCCGAACATTTCGCCTGCCATTCAGCCCAAAGCGGCCCTTTGCCGACTCCGAGTCCGTGATCGCCCGTGGGGAGTTCCAGGAATTCCGCTTCCACGCTGTGTGCTTTCAACGCCGCGTAAAACATAGCGCTGTTTTCAACGCTGACCGCGTGATCCAATTTCGAATGAACGAGGAACGTCGGCGGTGTCTTATCCGTAACCTGTTTTTCATTTGAAA
>JANXLS010001116.1 GCA_025355035.1 Planctomycetota bacterium
GCCGGGCAAGTGGACCGAGGAAGTCGAGCGCAGCGTATTGAGACAAATACGCTTAGCGAGACTGTCGAAGGGCCACGCCGCCCGCCGCAAGCAGATGGATGCGTCGGGTTTTGGGATAGGTTCTAAGTTTCCGACGTTCGACAAATAAATCGGAAAACGACATGCGAATTCTCTTCTGCGGCACACCGGATTACGCTGTTCCGTCACTCCAAAAACTCCACGCGCTTGCACCCGGACACGAGGTCGTCGGTGTGGTCTCACAACCCGACAAACCGAAGGGTCGGGGCAATTCCAAGACGCCAACGCCGCCGCCGGTGGTCGATGCCGCGCGCGCGCTGGGCATTCCAAACGAGCGCATTTTTCAGCCGCGATCGATCAACAAGCCGGAGGTCCTCGATGCTCTCCGCGCGCTGCATCCGGACATTTTGTGCGTCGTTGCGTACGGAAATATTCTGAAAAAAGAAGCACTGGAATTGGGCCGCTATTTTCCCATCAACGCTCACGCGTCCCTGTTGCCGAAGTATCGCGGTGCCGCGCCGATCCAAGCGGCGTTGCTTGCGGGCGATGCCGAGACAGGCGTGTGCGTGATGAAAATGGAAGCGGGCCTCGACACCGGGCCGGTGCTGTTGCGTCGAACGCTTCCGATTCCCCCGCGCGAAACGGCGGGAACACTGCATGATAAACTTGCCGCACTCTCCGCAAACTGTTTCGCTGAAGCGCTGGAACTGATTCAAACCAATAAATACACGCTCGAACCGCAAGACGATTCGCGCGCGTCATGTGCGGCGAAGCTTGAAAAAAGCAGCGGGACGATTGACTGGTTGTTGAGCGCGGCAACGATCGAACGACTCGTCCGAGCGATGACGCCTTGGCCTGGCGCATGGACGCAGGTTGCCTCTGCGGATGGCAAATGGAGTCAACGGATTCGAATCGCTGAAGCCGAACTCGCGCCGCCGGGGACACCGTCGTCGCTGATCCATGCGCAGATTCTTCGAGCAAGTTGTGGCGATGGTGGCGCGCTGTCGATTACAAAAATTCAGCCCGAAGGAAAACGCGAAATGACGGTGGCGGAGTTTATCAGAGGGGCCGGTAAGCCGTTGCTGGGCGGGGTTGTTTGGAAATAGATTTGTCGAAAACGTCGGGGCGGATTTTGAGGCCGCCCCCGCTCGCATTACTTCGCCGGTTTCACTTTCACCGCCATGTTCAGTGCGAACGGTGGGAACGCTAGTTTCAGTGCTTCTCCTGCCCCGATCTTAACGTCCTTCGCGTCCACGACCTCGCCTTTGTAGCAGTCCCAATATTCAACGTGATACGTTCCCGGTTGCAGCCCAGTCAACGACTCTGTCACGCTCTTGTGGATCGGACGCGAACCCACCGGCGGCATCGATCGCATGGATTCCGCGTCGTATGCCCACGCATACGCGCCGGTCGTCCAGCGGTAAAACTGGAAGCCGATGCCGCTGTCGTGCGAACCGCCGGTGACGCCTTGCAATCCGCGGCGATCTTCGTTGGCGATGTATTTCGAGAAGCCGCCGTAGTAACTGTACAGGTTGCGCTGGTCGATAAAATCGAACCACCACATCAGCGGCGTGCCGGCGCCTTCGGTCATCCAAGTCGCCCACATGCCGCATTCAACGTCGGAGTCCAGACACGTGTCGATAGCGCCATTGAAATCGCCGCCATATTCAGTAATCCAAAATGGCTTCTGGGCGAAGGGCGCGATGGATTTCTGATACCACAATTGCATGTCGCGCGCGGGCGTCACGTAGCCGCCGGATACGGTTTGACGGTAGGCGTCAGTGACGATGTAATCGAAGAGCGGAGCGCCACCTTCCACTTTTTCTTTAGCCAGTTCGGTATCGACCCATTTGTAATCCGTCGCGTAATGATTCGAGACCAGATGATCGTATGGATCGTACTTCTTTAATGCCGTGATCATTTCATTCACCCAACTGCGAGCCGCGGGGGTTTTATGGAACGTGGGGCGAATGCGCTGACTGCGCCGGTTCGCGGGATCTTCTCCGACCAGATCGAATTCGCTGACAAGTTCGAAACCCATAATGGTGGGATCAGCGCCCCAGCGCGCGGCGATGTAGCGCAGTTTGTTTTTGTGCGAAATGCGAGCCGTTTCGTCGGTGAAAAAATCGCCCGCGTAGCGACAGATGCCGCCGCTGTCCGCCTGGTAGCGAAGACTGTACGGATTCAAGTCCCATTCCCAGTCGCAGTACGTGCTGAATTTGCCGTGGTTGTCGAGCACCAGATGAATCCGGATGCCGTGCTCGCGCGCCATTTCCAAAAGCGTGTCGAGCTTCCATGCGTGTTGCAGACTGTAGCGGTTGCGTCCGTAGTAGTCGCGCCATTTGCCAGTCCATTCAATGCCCAGCCACCACGACGACATCCACACCTCCGCTATATTTTCACCCGCGGCCTGCATTTTCGGAAAAAAGTCGGCGTACATCGGCAACCCGCGACCAGCCGGCGCTTCGCTCTTTAGAATCTGTTGCCAGCACCGCATGTCCACGGTCGAATGCAGATTGTGACCGACGGGATAATAAAACTCGCCGTTTTCATATTCGAAGAACTGCGGGTTTTGTTTTGAGACCTGGACGAATCCTTTTTCGTTCGATTCAGTCGAAACGAATTTGCGCGGCGGCACGGTAATGATGTCGTCTTTGATTCGAATTTTTAGCGTGTACGTGTACTCGCCAACTTCGCGCGGGGTGATGCGAACGCGCCATTCCGGACGGCCGATGGGCGCGAGTTCATCGCCGGTGAAACGGTCGGTACGGTCGTAGTCCTGATACCAAAATCCCATGTGATCGATTTTCTTTTTGCTCGGCGTTTCGACTTCGCAAACGATGTCCGCCTGCACGGGATCGAACGGATTGTCGACTTGCCGATTGAGTTCAAAACGCAGCGTAAAGGTGTCGAATTTCTTGACGCCTGGCAGCGCCGCTGGTTTGCCGTCGAGCGGCATTTGCGTTGCCGGTTCGGTGCGCATGTTCAAGACATGCAAAGGCGGTTCCTTGTAAATCTGTGCTCGAGCGGCCAGCGTGTCGGTACTCGGCATCTTCGGATCAATCTTTGTGGCCGGCTTTTTCGAAGTGACAGAGGTGACAGCGGGGACAGTGTTCGGCGGTTCTGTCATTGCATGTTGCAGGAACTTCGCCGCCCGCACCCAGCCCCGGAAATTGTCGATGTGCAGTACGCCAGTGAACGGTTTGTCGCCGTAAAACGTGAGTCCAAGCGTTCGAATTTGCGACGCTTGATTGTCATCCCATTGGCCTTGATGCCCCAACGGAGTGACATCCGGCGAACCCCCACGGATGTCGGCCGTGACGGTCGTCCACGCGCCGGGAACCAGTGCGGCGCGCGAACGCGCCTGGTACCACAGACCATCTTTGTCCTTCATGAAAAACAGACAGCCTACAAAGCCCGGGCAATCGGCGGGAAGGAACACGTCGTAGGCAATGAATCGAACGCCGATCATGCGGTATTCGTCGGCCTGATTTGAATTCGAGCGAAAAATGGTCGCGGGATCGGGGAATCGAACCGGCACCGAAAGCGCTTTGCGCCCCTGGCTCGAACGATACGTTGACGTCGTCAATTTTCCCGAATTAGGCCCGGAGCCGACGCCCGTCGTTTCAGTCAATCCCGGCGGCGGTTCCTGATCCTCGTCTTTCTCGTTGACCTTCACTTCGGCATCGGGGGGGGCGACTTGCGCATTGTCCGTGTTTTTCACGGCAACGCCGTGCATCATCGAAAGCGGATTTTCGTCTTCGAGCATCCAGCCTTGCAAACCGTCTTCCCAATCGTAAACCGGTTCACGCTTGTACGGGAACCAGCCGTTTGCGGGATCGTTGACGAGTTGCAGACTTTTCCGGGCGATCTCAAACGCCGCCGGTGCGGACGCCTGCCGATTCCACGTGCGATACACGTCGTGCAAAAAGAGCGCGACGACTCCACAAAAAAGCCCAACCGCCAGAATCGAAATAGCGGCTTTTCCTGAATGAGAACGATGAGCGTTACGCATTGTTGATGAGCTTCCTAAACAGACGATACCCCAAGCCTATTGAAGTAAACCGCCCGAGTGGTTCCGGGGGTAAGTATTTTAAGGAAAATATACCGATGGGGTGTGTGACAATTTACGCGAGCTTTTTTTGTTCAACTCCGAAGGAGTTGTGTCCGGTCGCGCGGTGAGTCGATACCTCTGGTATTGATTGACACACTAAAATCGCGCGCAACACACTACATCAAAACGCTTCGCAGTGTATCCAAATCATCACGCTTTTTATAAGGAAGCAAGTTATGTTGAATCGCTGTATGCTCGGATTGCTCTTTTTTTTCTTGACCGCTCTGTTGAATGCCGCCGACGAACTTCCCAAAACACTGCTGTCCGAACGCGGTAAAGAACTGCTTGCTGACGATTTCAGCAAGCAGCCCGATAAAGCGGTTTGGAAGATCGCAAAGGGAAAATGGGAAGCGATCGACGGCGCTACGAAAGCATCCGAAATAAAAGACGATAAACACCCCGGCGTGATTCGTCATGCCCTCGCCTTCAAAGATGCGGTGTTTCAATTCGACTTCAAATTCGACGGCGGGAAAGTGACGACGCTGAGCATCAACGACGCTAAAGAACACGTCTGCCGCGTCTTGATGACCCCGACCGGTTTCCGAGCGCAGAAAGACGATCACGATCACGACGGCCCCGACAAGGCGCTGCCTTTCGCACAAAAAGCTGTCAAACTCGACGATGGCCAATGGCACACGATGGTCGTCGAAATTCTCGGCGACTCGATCGCCGCGACACTCGATGGAAAAGCGACAAGCTTCGGTTCGCACGAATTAATCGGCACTCAAAAAGCAAACTTCGGCTTCACGGTCGGCGGCGAATCGGTCTGGTATCGGAATATCAAAGTCTGGGAAGCCACTGCGAGCAAAGATTGGGAAGCAACGAAAGCGAAGTTGAAAGAAGCAAAGTAAGTCAGGCTCAAACCGCGACTGCCAGGGCGCGGCGCACCCCGATTCGGATGCCACCTTAAAGGAACGTTTACCCCATGAAATCATTCTGCCTCGTCGCACTTTTTCTAACGTTCGCCGTCAACGCCATCGAAGCCACCGCCACGCTGGACCTTTGGCCAGGCAAACCGCCCGGATTTCAGGTCGAAGGCACACCCGAGAAAAATGCTTCCACGCCCGGGAAAGGCGAAACGGGCGGACGCCCGGTCATTCGTTTAACGAACGTGTCGAAGCCGCAGATTGTCGTCTATGCGCCGCCGAAAGACAAGGCGAACGGAACGGTGATCGTGGTCTGCCCGGGCGGCGGTTTCGGGATTCTCGCTTGGGATTTGGAAGGAACTGAAATCGCCGAATGGGCGAACTCGATCGGCGTGACCGCCGCCGTGTTGAAGTACCGAACACCGACTTCGTCATTGAAAGAAAAGAAATGGGAACCGCCAGTGCAGGACGCTCAGCGCGCGATCAGTTTGATTCGCAGCAAGGCCACGGAGTTGGGCATCAATCCCGACCACATCGGGACACTTGGGTTTTCAGCGGGCGGAACAACGGCCGGATTGACCGCAACGAAAAACGGCGCGCGCATGTACGAAGCGCAGGACGACATCGACAAACTCGATTGCAAAGCGAATTTCGCGGTGCTCGTTTATCCCTACATTTTGTGGGACGACAAAGAAAAGAAACTGAGCGCCAACGTCGAAGTGTCAGCGACAACGCCACCGATCTTTTTCGCTCACGCGGCCGACGACAAGATCAGTTGCGAGAACAGCATTCAGCTTTATCTCGCTCTGAAGAACGCCGGCGTCAAAGGTTCGGAACTCCACGTCTATGAATCCGGCGGCCACGGATTCGGCACCCGCGACGTGGGTAATCCGTGCACGACCTGGACCAAACGCTGCGAAGAATGGCTGAACAAACGCGGGATGCTGAAGAAGTAAAATTCCGTGTCAGGAGCCAAAAGATCGCACACTCGCAGCCTCGGTTATCGCTCGCTTTTAATCGGCGATTTGAAG
>JANXLS010001122.1 GCA_025355035.1 Planctomycetota bacterium
TGAACATGGGCCAGCTCGGTTTTCTTGCGGATGCGTCGCCGTCTGAATTGAAGAAAACGCTGCCCGAAGTGTTGCGTGGAAACTACGTCAAGACCGCTCGCATGATGCTCAAGATCACGGTTCCCGACGGCATCGAATTGGTGCGCGGAAAAAAACGCCGCACGGACGGCTCTGGCGAATTCCTCGCTCTCAACGATGCCGTCCTGCTGCGCCAACCGATGGCGTCCGTAATGACCGTTGCTGTGCGTGTCAGCGGCGAAGAGATTTCGCGCTATAAAGGTGACGGATTGATCGTTTCGACTGCCACCGGGTCGACCGGCTACAGCCTCTCAGCCGGCGGCCCGATCTTGAGCGAACGCCTGAAAGCGATGATTGTCACGCCCGTCTGTCCGCACACGCTGGCAAATCGGCCAATCGTTCTGGATGGCGGCGAAACGCTCGAGATTCGCAGCGTTACGCGAACGGATTCGCCGGTCGATCTGGTGATGGACGGGCAGGTCAGCGCGCGCATCAAGAGCGGCACGACGGTGACCATCCAACGCGCGCATCAGGAATTCAACATCGTCTCCACCGGCAAAAAAGGCCGCTACGAAATCATCCGCGACAAGCTGCACTGGGCGGGATGGGTGAAAGAGAAGTAACGTCAGGTGACATGTGAGATTTTGACGAAGCAAGCGTTTGTTGCTCCGCCAACGGTACAAAAATTCAGTAGCCCAGAACCGATCGCCGGTACGGTTTGGGCTACTTTTTTTTCGGGTCGTCGGCGTGTTTACTTCTTCGCCGTCCGATACTGCGCCAACGCCATCATGGGGAAATAGTGCCTGTAGTAATGGTACTTCAGATAGAACACCTTCGGGAAGCCGGTGCCGGTCCAGTCGGTTTCGTTCCACGTGCCATCTGAAGTCTGCGTGTCCAGCAGATACTTCACGCCGCGACGCACTGCCTGGCTCTCGACCTGGTTCGCCGAAATCAAACCCATCAGCGCCCACGCCGTCTGGCTCGGAGTACGGGTGCCGATGCCTTTTGTGCTCGGATCTTCGTAGCTCAAAATGCTCTCGCCCCAGCCTCCGTCTTCGTTCTGGTGGCGCAGAAACCATTCGACGCCGCGACGCAGCCAGCCCTTGTTCATGTCTTCGCCGATCAGCTTCATCCCGCGCAGCACCTGCCACGTGCCATAGATGTAATTCACGCCCCAGCGACCGAACCACGAACCGTCTTCGCACTGATCCTTCTTGATGAATTCGATGCCACGCTGGATCACCGGATGATTCAGATCGAAGCCCTTCGATTTGAAAAAGCTCAGGCTCTCGATCACGCGGCTGGTGATGTCCGACGTGCTCGGATCGATCATCGCGTTGTGGTCGGCGAACGGCACTTTGGTCAGGAAGTCCTTGTCGTTGCCCTTATCGAAACTCGCCCATCCCCCGTCGTCGTTCTGCATGCCCAGCATCCAGACCAGCCCGCGTTCCATCGCCGCGCGCTGAACCTCTTCGCCTTCAGGAGCGTCGACGTGTTGCAGCGCCATCAGCGTCATGCAGGTGTCATCCACATCGGGATAGAATTCATTCAGGAATTCGAAGTACCATCCGCCCGGTGGAGCCGGATTTTTGTGTTGCCAATCGCCGGGATGTTTCGTTTGTTTCGAAAGCAGCCACGAGGCGCCTTTTTTCATCGCGGGATGATGCCGATCAATGCCCGTTTGTCCCATCGCGTACACGCTGATGCACGTGTCCCACACCGGCGAAACACACGGCTGCACACGAATCGAGTCCGTCTTCTCGTCGTAGATTTCCAGAGCGTCCAACTCGCGAATGCCTTCCTTGACCAGCGGATGATCTTCGGCGTAACCAAGGCACTTCAGCGCGATGACGGAGTTCATCATCGCCGGCAAAATCGCGCTCAATCCGCCCGACATCGGGAAGCGCTCGAGCATCCATTCTTCGGCTTTTCGGATAGCGAATTTGCGCACCGGATCGATCGGAAATTTTTGCGCGATCTTCAACGCTTTGTCGGTGAGCAAAAAGAAATTCTTCCACGTCACCGGCTTGTCGTCCCGCTGCAAACGAAGGTCCGCGTGTTCGCGTCCACCGACGAAAAGTTCGTCGATCTGGCACTCCGGCGGAACAATGCACACGGGCTTCAGCGCGTAAATAATCCCGAGCGGGACGAAGATCGTTCGCGACCAACTCGACATGTCATAAATGTGGATTGGGCTGACCTTCGGCAACAGGATCATTTCGGGCGGAATCGCGGGGCAATGATCCCAATCGTATTGATCGAAGAACGCGAGATAATATTTCGTGTACGTGTTCGCTTTGACAACGCCACCCATCTTCAGGATCGCGTCGCGCGATTTGATCATGTCCGGATCACTGGCCGGTACGCCCGCGAGTTTCATCGCGAAGTAGCTCAAGCACGAGATCGAAATCTCGGGCGGCCCGCCTTCATAAATGTTCCATGCGCCTTCCGGCAGAATGCACTCGCGAATCACCTTCGCCAGCTTCGGAATCTTGGGATCGTCACGATGGCCGAAGAGTGTTTTGAAGAGGATGAAGTAGCTTTCCAGGGTCGTGTCAGCTTCAAGTTCCGCGCACCACCAGCCTTCAGGATTCTGGCGTTCGATCAGCCAGTCGCGCGACGATTCGATCGTGGAATCAATAGCTTTTAAGTCGGGCGCGGCCTGGATTTCGGTCTGAGGCTTCATCAATCCCGTCGAAAAAAGTATGCCTGAATCGGTGTGGCGTAGCGCGTCAGTGGTGTCGCTCATGCGTTCCAGTTTAGTGTGTTTGTTGTCCAATTTTCGATGGCTCATATTCTAACGTTCTCAAAACTAGGCGATTTCAACTCCGGTTCTTTTTAACGTCCGGGAGGTCCGTTTAATTTCTGTGAAGACGAAGAAGGGCCTGTCGATGGCGGCTTGGGAGATGCGCCTTTCCAGAGAGACGAAGCTTCTATTCGCCCGCTTTGAAATGGCGGCTTCGCACCGGACGGCACCGTCTTGGGTTGTGCCGTTTTGAAGATCTTCTTGCGTTCGCTGTACATCATCACGAGGAAGAGGTACGACAGGACGATTCCTAAAGTCAATGTCAACGACACGAGCATCATAATTTCCGACATTCCCGGTACGTTTAATGCGCCCGGATATTCGATAAAATAAGCGAGTAAAAAAATCGTGGCCATTAGCACCGGTTCCAGAATCGTCAGTATCCACCCAAATAGGATGTTGACCATCGGAACGGTATATCGGTTTTCGCGACCGTACCAGTTATATGTCCCGATCATCCCCAGAAATGCCATTCCGCGGGTCACGTAATAACAAGAGAGCGTTCCGACCAGGATCATGACATCGTAGATCAACGGCAAGGGCGAACGAGAGTATTGGGCGATGGGATTGATCGATGCCATGAGGCATGGCAGGATGAAAAACCAGCCGATTCCAATCGGGACCTTGCGATACTTTTTCGGCACTGCGCCGATGCACTTGCCGATCA
>JANXLS010001152.1 GCA_025355035.1 Planctomycetota bacterium
GTCTGGTGCATGCCGTCGCCGAAGACCACCATACCCTCTGCAATCGCCGGAGAGCCGACCACCGGTCGCACGATGAACGGCGCGGACTTCGTCCAGAAAACGCGTTCGGCCGCGTTCGCTGCCATCGTCATCGCATGAAACGATCCCGTATTCAAATTGCCCATCACGGAACTGTAAATCGCTTTGTTGTACGGCACCGGCGACGCAACGAAATGCTCCGGAGACTTGCGAATCCAAAGAACGTTCGGCTGCTTTGGCCCGGGCAAATCGTCTACGTTTCCGGTCCGCTGCGCATTGCCGCGCGCGGTGGGCCAGTCGGCGGCGGCCGCGTTCGAATGCGTCCCGGCACTGACGAGGGAAAGCACCGCGAATAGAATTAAATTCGAGCCGGCCGTACGCTTGCCCAACAGGAGAATTGCAGCGAGCAGAAATACTCCTCCCAGGATCAAAACACCGGCACCATAGGATGAAGATCCACCAATGGTACTGAGCGTTTTAGTTTTCGAAAAGCTTTCGGTCGCTGGAGCCGGTTCGACAAAGAATTCTGGATTCGTCATGAATAAAACAGCCTCCTGGCCTTCGTTACATAAGACAACGTCGGGCACTCCATCTTTATTGAGATCCGGCACTGCAATCGCTGAGGTGTTGAAGTGGCGATACATCCATCCGATTTCTTCTGTGCGATCCGTGAATGTGCCATCGGTGTTTTTACGAAAATAGTGGTTTGGACCTTTCCAACATCCGACCAGCAAATCCTGCCGCCCCTTCTGGAATTCGACCCACGCCGCACACCGAGCGTCGCCCATGGATCGGGCCACGTCGCCGGATTTCGCGGTCACATCGTTGAAATGCCCGGAGCCGTCGTTGTGCAGCAGTTTGCATCCGCCCGCTTGCGGAATAAACAAATCCGGGCGACCGTCTCCATTGAAATCTCCGAACGCCGGGGTGACGCCGCCCGTGTGATACGAAATTCCGGCTTGCGGCGCTTCGACAAAACCCGTCGGCGTGTTGAGCACAAGCACACCGGTGCCGCCGCTGAAGAGAAAGTCCGGACGCCCGTCGCCATTAACATCTGCGACGATTAATCGGTCGCCTTTCACATCTTTGCCGATGCCATTTTCGCCAAGCCCGACTGAGTCGGAAATATCTTCGAATTGCAGTGGCACGACCGATTGCGCCTCCATTAATTTGGACAAGAAATAGAACGCAAATTCGCCACTGCCATTACAGACTTTGATCAATAATTTATTCACGCCCGCGCGCAGCTTGAGGGTCTTGAGAGCTTGGTCGGGCGCACATGCACGCGATACGTTTTCAGAGTGAATTTTCTCGCCGTTGAGCCAGATCGTCAAGGTGTCGTCGCTGCCGAATGATGCGGGACAATCCATCGCCGCGCCAACATTGATTTCACGATAGAGATACACGGCACAGTTGTCATTGTGCTCGGGCTTGAAGAGCGCGAGGCTGTTGACTTGCCCGTCGTTAAAGGCACCTTCTTTCCAAATCACTTTTTCGTTCGCCTTGCCCGTGTATTGCATCTTGAGATCGACGTTCAATTCGGGCGGATAGGCCGCGTCAAAATTGCCGTCGAACGGTCCAGCGTAGTACCATTTCCCCAACGTGCGCGGTGCAGGCGCAGCTGCCGGTTGAGAACCAAGATTTCGATACAAGCGCAGCCCGCGGAATCCGTCGGCCACCAATAAATCCGGCTTTCCGTCGCCGTCATAATCGATCCAAGCAGCCGCAGTGATATTCGAATACCCAAATTTCGGCAGCGCGGCCGTGACATCTTCGAACTGCACGGCCTTTTCAGTGATATTGCGAAACAGCCTTGGACCCGTCGGCGTTGCTACAAAGACATCCACCTTCTTGTCGCCATTGAAATCCGCGAACGCCACGGCGCGCGCGCCGCCCTGAAAGGGCAGCCGCACTTCATCGAAGGCTGTGCCTCCATTCAAAAGCATCAACATCTGCCGCTCGCCGAAGACACACACATCTGCGCGCGCATCGTTGTTGAAATCAGCTGACAATGCCCCGATGGCGTGAGCTCCGACGCGGCCCAAATTCAGCGTGTGAGTGAATCCCGGCACTCCGGCGAGCGAGCGCAATTCATCACCACCCGAACCAAAGTCGACGAAATCGCGCACCGGATTGTAGTCTTGAATCTTAAGACTCGCCTTCATGCGCTGCATGCGGGCTGTGCGCAAATGCAGTGTATTTTTGTCGCCGTCCACCATGCACGGCACGACGACTTCCTGACCGGCGAGCATCGATTGAACCGCGATGGCCAGCTTCTCCGGTTTGCCGCAAAACGTTCGATTGAAGAACGGCTCGGCGTGCGTCATGCCCCACCATTCGCCGCCCGCGTTGACCTGGTACCAATAATTATCGATGCACACTTCCGCCGCGCCGCCGTTGTGAATAAAGAGCGCGGTCTTGCCCACCTCGGCCCACGCCATGACGTTCTGCCATTCGCGCGGATGAAATCCCGCCTGTCCAATTTGGTGCTTGATCGTTTCGCCCGGATGAGTCCCCTTGATGTCGCGAACTTTTTTATAGATGATTGAGTTCTTCTGTTTGTCGACAGACTCCACAACAATCAGCAGGACATTGGTGGATTCGTTGATGGCCTTGCCGAGCGGGTATTGGATTTCAATGTATCCCGACGCCTTGCGGGTCTGATACAGAACCAGCGCCAGCACGATGGTCAGGCTCACACACCATTTCAGGACTTTTCGTTTCACGGCGTTTGTCCTTCCGTATGGGAAGCAGACTGTTTTTTACTTAAAGAAGAGGGACTGCATTCTTGAAATTACTTTGTTCCGGGAACGCGTTTCTTTGCTGCTTCGGCTTCTTTGGTCGTCGCGAATTCCTTTATCACGCGTTGCAACAACGCAGTGGCTTCGGCCGGCTTTTTCAATTCGACTTGCGCATCTGCGGCGTTAATTAGCGCTTCCGCGTTTATCTCGGGATAGTCGTAAATCGAAGCGACCGTCATCCATTCTTTCAACGCATCCGGAAAACGTTTTTGAGCCATGCGGCACTTGCCCATTTGAAGCTGGGCTTGAGCCGCGATTTCTCCGGCGCTGCGTCGCGTGATTTCAATAAAGGTGTTGTACGCGTTATCAAATTGGTTCGCCCGCTGCCACAGCGTTGCGATTTCAAATCGCGCTTCGTGAACAAAAGGACTTTGCGGAAATCGCTGCACGAGGATTTCGTACGCCTGTCGACTTTCGTCCCAACGTTGCGCTTGGGTGAACGCGAAACCCAATTGCACCAATCCACGCTCGGCGAGGCCGTTCCTATTTCGGAATGGATCCTTGTCGCGAAACACGGAGAGTTGCGCGATGGCGTTGGGCCAATCCTTGCTCTGAATGTAGCATTGGCCCGTCACGAAAGTCGCTTCGCCGAACTGGCCGCTCGCGGGATTTTTGAGCACCGCCTGCGTTTGGACCAGTGCGAGTTTCACTTCGCCCTTGGCTAAAAGACACGCGGCCAAATTCACGTGCAAGCGCTCAGCCATTTCCGCATTCGGACTCTCTTCAAGTCCGGCGACCAACAACTCCAACGCCGCATCGATCTGACTGCGCTGAGCCTGCAACTCTGCCGATTCGAGACGCGCGCGGGCTGCGACCGACGACGTCGGCGACAGCGTCAAAAGGGACGCGTATGCGTCCTGCGCTGCTTTTTCGCTGGGCTGCGGAGGAATGTCGCTGAGTGGGATGTCCGGCAGGGCGAGCACGGGAGCCGGTTGCGTCGGTGCGGCTTTCTTCAGATTATCGATAATCTTCGCGACCGCTTTTCCACCGGTCATTTGTCGAACGCTTTCGATTTCCGCATCCGCCAGTGTGCGGTGGCACCAAGCCGTTTCGTAGAGCATCCACAGCTGCGCATCCGCAATCGGGGCGTTGGGTTCGCGCTTCGCGACGTCCGCTTTGAGTGACTCCGCCAATCCGCGCAAACTGTTTAATGTCTCTTCAATCTTCAGCGTTGCGGCTGCAACTTCTTCCGGTTTTGCGCCTGATTTTTTTTGCACGTCGCGGGCGTTGGCGAGCGCCAAAACCCCTTCTTCGCGCTGACATTGCGCGCTGCGCCAGCGCGCTTTTAAATCGCCTTTCTTTGCGAGCTCGTTGAACATACCACGCGCTTCAGGCAGCTTGCGCAAGTCTTTCAATGCGAGCGCGTGTTCGTATTGAATCTGCGAAACCCATTCGCTGCGCATTGGATCCTTTAGCAGTTTTTCTTCGTAACGTTTGCGGCATTCGAGCATCACATTCAACGCGTCGTTGGGTCGATTCTGGGTTCGCATCCATGCCGATTGGCGAACCAGTGCGAGCGGTGCAAGCGGACTCTGCTTCAAGGGATCGCTATTGAATCGATTGCATTCGTTGATCGCTCCATTCACGTCGCCCTGTAACGCGATGACGCGCGCGCGTTCCAACACGGCACTTGGCATCGATGGGGAGTTGAGAAATTCCCCCATGACTTTCTCATATATCTGCCGGGCCCGAGCCAAGAGGATCTGCCGTTCGGCCGGAACCACCACGATCTCGCCCATGCGTTGGTAGCATTGCGCCGCCTTCAAAAACGCGTCCGCAGCCTCAGGCGTTTTACCTTGAGTCGCGGCGTATTTGTCGAGCAATCGGGCAGCTTGTTCGGCCCGATCCATGAGTTGCGCCGACTGCAACGCGTCGTCGGTTTCCGACGGAAACTGGCGGATGAGGCAATCGGCGATCACGCTGTTCACGTGCGCCAAATCGCCGCTGCGATCCACATCGAGAATTGCCGAAAGCGTCGTGACCGCATCGACATATCTCCCGCGCCGATACTGTGCCGATCCCAATCCGTAGCGCGCGAGATTGACATACGAAAACTCCGGGAATTTTTCGAGCAGGCGCTGATATCGGCTGATCGATTCGTCAAACCCTTTCTCCCAAACCGCCTTGTTCTCATTCGCCTTCGGATCGCTTGCTGCTGCCATCGCCGCCAAGCAGGCGTTTTCCGCGGCGCGAAACCAAACCTCTGAAAGGAGGATGCTTTTCGGATAGGCCTTCTCGAATTTTTCACACAGGGCGTCGGATTCTTTATAAAGTCCATCCAGATGCAGCGCCGTGGCTTGCCGCTGCAGCGCTTCTTCCGCGCGTTCGGATTCGCTAAATTCTGCGATGACTTTTTCATACGTTGCAACCGCGTCTTTGTTGGCGTGCGCCAATAACTGAATGTCGCCCAATTCAAGCAGGATGTCACCTCGTCGCGCTTTCGCATCCGAATCCGACGCGCCCAACACATTGCATTTGTCCGCAGCCTTGCCGAGTAAAACGATGGCCTGCTTCCCCGCCGCTTCGACCGCTTTGGGATTCGCCGGATCAGCAGCGCCCATCGTCGCTCGCGCCAACCACCACGTTGCGCGGTCGCCCACTTGCGGGTGCTCGGCGAGCGG
>JANXLS010001153.1 GCA_025355035.1 Planctomycetota bacterium
GGTGACCGCTGTGGGGCTGAAGAAAACCAGCGTCGACCCTGGGGTGCTCACCGTCCCCCCCGGCGTTATTTTTCGTATTTTTTGATTGAGATTGTCTGCGACATACAGCGTGCCATTGCTGTCGATCGAGATGCCAACCGGAAAATTAAATCGCGCTACTGCCCCTGCGCCATCCACAAATCCAGTCTGCCCCGCCATCCCCGCGAAAGTGCTGACGACGCCGCTCGGAGTGATCTTGCGGATAGTCGAATTGCCTGTATCGACAACATAGACATTTCCAGTGCTGTCAACTGTGATGCCGTGAGGCTGATTAAAGAGCGCCGCCGTACCCGTTCCATCGCTGCTTCCCTGCGTATAGACTTGTCCTGCCAATGTACTGACGACGCCGTTGGGCGTGATTTTGCGGATCGTATAGTTGTTCGTATCGGTGACATACATATTCCCGTTCGCGTCCACAGCCATGGCATACGGTCCGCTGAATTGCGCAGCCGCTCCCACGCCATCCGCGATGCCATCGATGCCCGCCGTTCCGGCCAACGTAGTGACCACTCCACCAGGCGACATTTTACGAATTATGTTGTTCTGACGATCGACGACGTAAATGTTTCCGGCACTATCCGTGGCTACTCCGGACGGACGATTGAAGCGCGCCGCCGAACCCGTGCCATCGTCAAATCCCAGCGGCCCATCGGGCCCAACGTAGGTGGAGAACGTGTAGCTGCTCGCCGCATACAGCGCGACTGCATTCAGACAAAAGGCACATACCATGCCACTCAGGAGGCGGTGAAAAGACATTCGGCGTTGAGCCCCAACGGTGTAATTCATTCGTTGTTTATCCATTGTTGAAATGAACTCCGAATCGGTTATCCATCTCTCTATTCGTTTCAAACGAAGCGCAGTCTAATTCAGACATCCTTCATTTCTTCGAAACCGTTCAGTGGAAGCCACACCTTATGGTGTCAATTTCGCCGATCCCGACTTACTTTTCCGTCGCTTTATAAGATGCATTGAACGTCGTGACCGTACTCGGTCGATACCCCTGGTCACGACAGGTTAAATTCCGCACCCTGGAAGGGTGCAAGAGAATTTCGCGCCAATTAGTGTAACCCGAAATCTTGGGTGGAACGGTGACTCGACTTTAACTACCCGGACTCAATAGCTTCAAAAAAGCTGCTGATTCGTAGCGTCAAGACGCTTCAACGGCATTATTATAGGAGGGAACTGCTACTTCGTCGCGGATTGATCCGCGATTTAACGCCATTTTATTGCGTCGCGGATAATGAAATGCAATTCGTACAACCCGGCACCCATGGCCCGAGAGTCAATCAGTACCCGCTCATGAAGCGTTCATTGCCGCTCGCCTTAATAATCTTTCTTGATCACGTAAGTCGGATCTTTTGCCTTGCGAATCTTCGCGAAGCGTTCGTATTCCGACGGATTGTCCTTGAACAGCTTTTCAAGATTGGCATCCGTCAAATCTGCAGCGGTTGGCTCAGCTTCACCCGAAGCAGCCGGTGCGGGTGTACCTGAAGCCGGGGTTGTCGCCTCAGGCGCTTTTTCGCCTGGCGTTGATTTGGATTTCGCTCGGCGCTCTTCACCTTCCATAGCAAAGATCTTCCCGCGAACCAACCCCAATTCCTTGTCGATTTTCAACTTGGTGTCGCGCGCGAATTCGATCTTTTCCTTGAACCCTTCGACCGTCTGATTCGAATCGACGATTTCATTGAAAAGCTGGTTCGCTGCAGTTAGTTTGTTGTCCGAGTCGCGCAATTCATCCAGCGTTTTACCGTGGGCCTTCTCCTTGCCTTCATTGTAAAGCGCTTCCGCTTTCAACGCTTTTTCCGCCAACGCGCGCGCATCCCCATTCAAATTGTCGAGAGGTGCCTTCACGACGGGAACGGGTTTCGAGCGAAACGCCAAGTACCCTCCCACGCCCAGGATTCCAACCACAAGCAAAGCGCAGACAATCAACGCAATGGTCTTGGCCTTATCAGGCGGTGGCGGACTTTTAGGCGCCGGCGGGCCATCCGTGGGAGAGCGGCGCACTGCGGGACCGGCAGCGCGGCGAACCGGCTTATTGACCCTGCTCGCTGCTTTTTTGTCGTCATCCAGAACCGAATTCCCCAGCCCCGTAATGTCGGGCAGATTCTCATCGGTTGGCTTGTTTTCGGTTGCCGGATCGCTCACGTAGGCACTCCTTTTTCAACTTCGATCTCATGACTCAAACGACTTTCGACGCTAATGGATAGTCTGACTGTTCCCATTTACAGCAATCGGGAACAGTCGCCGATCATATCCCAAATTACTCTACACCGACGTTCTGGAAGTTCGAAACTTGCGCGTTATTTTTTCGTTTTCCGTTTGGGCGCTTTGCGCTTCGGACCATCCTCATCGTCCTCTTCAGCTTCCTCGTCGTCGTCCTCTTCATCCAAATCATCTAAATCATCATCATCTTCTTCATCATCATCATCTTCATCTTCTTCGTCATCATCATCTTCGTCGTCTTCGTCGTCTTCGTCTTCATCTTCATCATCAAAATCGTCTTCTTCCTCTTCTTCGTCTTCTTCATCCTCCTCGTCGTCTTCGAGGTCCTCATCGTCTTCTAAATCATCGTCATCATCGTCGTCGAAGTCGTCGAATTCGTCCTCATCGTCATCGTCCTCTTCGTCATCGTCATCTTCTTCGTCGTCGTCATCGTCGTCATCGTCTTCTTCTTCGTCGTCGATGTCGTCAAAATCCTCATCCTCTTCTTCATCGTCATCGTCGCTGTGTTTCGGCTTGCGAGCGAGCTCTTCCTCTTCTACTTCGCGGAAAATACTGGTCCTGACTTGGGGAGATGTTCTGTGGCTGGGGGTGGCAACTAGCGTCATCGGAATAAAACCTCCTGGCGAACTTAACTTTACTGTAGAGCGATTGAAACGAGATACGAGACGCGCGTGGTTCTTGCAACCACAAAAATTCGAGTCCCGTCACAGATTCTTTCTCAAGCACTTCGTGCGCGCTTTTAACAATTTCCTTCGAAATGTCTAAGTCATTTCATTTTAATTCTTTGCAAGGATATTGAGTGGCAAAATAAGGCCGCATTCCTAATTCCTCCTTTTGCAATTCTTTAAATATTTTTCTCGCTACAACCCCTGCGTTCAGCGAACGGTCTTGGCGTTTTGGCTGGGATGCTTCCCTTGACGCCACCACATCAGCGGCTCCAGAAGGTTACGAACGAATTGATGCAGCATTTTTTCATCATTTTTGGCTCGAAGCGTCAGGCCGAAAGTGAACGTTTGCGCATTTAACACACGCACATCCTTCGTCTCCGGCATTCCGCGTAACGCTCGGTCAGCGTCCTTTAAATCCCAATCGTGTAGTTTCAAAACCAATCGCCCTTCGTCGTTCTCCATACCCACATACGGCACATACGCCGCTTGAGCCATTCTGCGCAGTTTCGTTTCGTCGAACATGCGCGCCACCGATGGCGGCGGCGGGCCAAAACGATCAAGCAACTCCGCTTTCAGTGTATCGATCACGCTGTTGTCCTTCGCATCATCCAGACGGCGATAGAGTTCCAAAATCGCGCGTTCGTCCTGGACGTAGTCCTCCGGTATGAACGCCGCGCCGCGCAATTGCAGCGTCACTTCGATCGGATCGGGAACTTTCTCGCCGCGCAGACTGGCCACCGTCGAATTGAGCAGCTTGCAATACAGTTCATAACCGATTTCAGCGATCTCTCCGCTCTGCTGGCTGCCAAGAACATTTCCTGCGCCGCGGATTTCAAGATCCTTCAAAGCAAGCTGAAAGCCCGCGCCCAGATCATCGAATTCTTCCAGCGCTCGAAGCCGCCGAAGTCCTTCGGGCGTCAACACGTTGTTCTCCGGCAATAAAAGGTAGCAATACGCCTGAATGCCGCCGCGTCCGACGCGGCCGCGCAACTGATGCAGTTCCGCCAACCCGAATCGGTCCGCCTCGTGAATGATGATCGTGTTCGCCGACGGAATATCGAGGCCCGATTCAATGATCGTCGTGCTGACGAGCACATCGACTTTTCCATGCACGAAGCCGCTCATGACTTCTTCCAGGTCGTCCGGATCCATCTGACCGTGGCCCACCGAGAACGTTGCTTCCGGCACAAGCTTCGCCAGCCGGTCACGGAACATTTCAATGTCCCGAACGCGCGGATGAACGACGAATATCTGTCCGCCCCGCGAGATTTCGCGCAACATCGCCCGGCGTAGCAAATCGTCGCTCACGCGCGCGACTTTCGTTGTCACGGAGAGCCGGTTGCGAGGCGGAGTCGTCAGATTCGAAATGTCGCGCAGTCCCAGCATCGCCATGTGCAGCGTTCGCGGAATCGGCGTCGCCGTCAGCGTTAGCACATCCACCGACTTGCGCAATCGCTTAAAAAACTCTTTGTGCTCGACGCCGAAGCGCTGTTCTTCGTCGATGATCGCCAGTCCGAGGTCCTTGAACCGAATGTCTTTTTGGATCAGGCGATGCGTTCCGATGATCACATCGACTCGCCCCAACGCGAGTTTTTCGAGGATCGCTTTTTGCTGCTTCGCCGACCGGAAGCGCGAGAGCGTCGCCACCGTGAACGGAAAGCCCGCGAAGCGCTCGGTGAAGGTCCGTCCGTGTTGTTCTGCCAGAAGCGTCGTCGGGACCAACACAGCCACCTGTTTACCCGCCCCGGTCGCCTTAAACGCCGCGCGCAGTGCGACTTCGGTTTTGCCGAATCCGACATCGCCGCAGATCAGCCGATCCATCGGCCACGTGCCCTCCATGTCGCCCTTGACGGCGATGATGGCCGTGTTCTGATCGGGTGTTTCTTCATACGGAAACGCATGCTCAAAATCGTCCTGCCATTCGCCGTCCGGCGGGTACACGATGCCCGGCAGGCTCTTGCGCGCGGCTTGTACGCCCAGCAAATCCTCAGCGATGTCCCGGATCGCTTTTTCCGCGCGATCTTTTTTGCGCTGCCAGACTTTGCTGCCGAGCGTCGACAGCTCCAGATTCGCATGGCCGCCGATGTATTTCCCGACCCATCCGATGTGCGCGGCGGGGACGTACAGCTTCACGTCGTTATTAAAAAGCAGCGTCAGATAGTCTTCGGTGCGCCCGCTCTTTTCCAGCCGCGCGATGCCAAGATAACGGGCGATGCCGTGCGCGGAATGGACGACGTAGTCGCCAAGCTGCAGATCCACCAGATGCTGGACGGCGACGGTCCCCGGCATTTGTTTGCGTTTGTGCTGCTGCGAAAGGCCGGCGTGCTGCTTGGTCGTGCCGAAGATTTCGCGGTCGCTGATGCACGCGAAACCCGCCGCACGAAGATCGAATCCCTGCGCGAGTTTGCCGTTCGACAGTTGAATCGACGGCTTGGGCGTGATCTTGTTTTCGTCGAAGAGCGTTTGAAGCCGGTGCTTGTGTCCGCCCGTTTCGCAGAAGACGACCAGGCGCTCGCGTTCGGCAGCGAGCTTCTTCCACGCATCGGCGTGTTCCGGAATGTCGCCTTCGAGGCGCTGAAGCGTCTTGCACTCGACATGAAACTCGCGCGCGACGTCGCCGAGGTGCGCGAACGATTCCGTGGCGTTGTGTGAATCGCGCTGCTGCGCGCGCTGGGTGGCCCCGCCCGACGGGCCGGGTGCCGAAGGCACAAGAAGTCCCTCCCTGCCCGCTCGCATTTCGGTAGATTCGAGAGCATCGGATGGATTGCGCGATGTACGAGCGTCGAATGAATCCCGAGCGCTCGATTTTTTCAGCGCGTCAGGTGGGATTTCTTGTCGCTTCGCGACCCGGCCCGTTGGGCCGGGCCACCCTTCGAGCTCAACGTCGTCGGCTCTCTTCGATTCTTCTTTTTCAGCACCGGCCCATTCGCCGACGAATTGCAGCGTGTCGAAGCGCTTCAAACACGCGTTCAAGAGATCGCCGATTTCAAAACAAATCGAGCGGCCCGAGATCAGCGATGCCTGATACAGCTCCGCGCGCTGCCGCAATTTGCCGGGTTCTTCAAAGACGATCAGCGAGCCGTCGGGCAGATGATCGAGCAG
>JANXLS010001164.1 GCA_025355035.1 Planctomycetota bacterium
TCACAGTCTCGCCGGCAACGCTGCCGAATTGGACCGCCAACCTGATCGGCTATTCGCAGACGATCACCGCTGCCAACGGAACGGGCGCGAAGACGCTCGCCGTCTCTGCGGGTTCAATTCCAACGGGCATGATTTTTACGGCCGGGACGGGTTTGCTTAACGGCACGCCGACGGTGCCAGGCACGTTTAATTTCACGATCACCGCGACGGACACCGTCAACGCGACCGGCTCGCAAACATACACGGTTGTGATCAATCCGGTGGTAACGGTCGCGGCGGCCAGTTTGCCGAACGCGATACTCAACCAGGGCGGTTACGCCCAGACGATTTCCGCGACGGGTGGAACAGGCGCGCTGACGCTTGCGGTCACGGGCGGCGCGCTGCCGCCGGGCATGTCGCTCTCCCCCGCCGGACTGCTCGGTGGAACGCCCACGGCATTGGGAACATTCTCTTTCACGGTCACGGCGACGGATTCGCTCGGTGCAACGGGCACACAAACCTTTACTCTGGTCGTCGCTCCGCCGGTGACCTTCAGCAGCGCGCCGACCGCATTCCCCAACCCGGCCATCGTCGATGTGCCGACGGCGTTCACGGCCGCGACCAATCCGGCCAATGCGGTTGTCACGTGGGATTTTGGCGATGGCTCGCCCAAATTGGCAGGCAGTCCCGTCTCGCACATTTATACGGTTGCGGGAACGTATACGGTGACCGTTACGGCTCAAGATCCCGTCTCCAGCGGCATCGTGACAACGACGTTGACCTTAGTCGTCAACGACGTCGCCGACAACCAGTCCTCGTCCCTTCCGGGGACGCTGCAAATCACTATCATCCAGGGAAGAATCCGGCTTTACCCCAGCCTGTTGAAACTGACGGGAACGATACCGTTCCCCGCGGGAACCAATTTGCTGGGCTCGAGTCTCACGGTTTCCGTCAATGGTTTGACCAAAACGTTCAAGCTGAACCAGGTCGGCAACGTCAGTGACGCCAGCGGGACATTGCGCTTCAAGTCAATCAAATCCAATCCGGGCGTGACAGGCTTCTCGATCTACCTGCACGGCGGCGACCTGGGCAAGCAATTGGCGGAGAATGTCGGGTTGGATTCGAAAGGTCGGCCCAAGAAAGCGCTCATTGAGATCACGCTCGGCAATCTTGTGGGGTCGTACATCACGCCGCTGAATTACAGCACGCCCGCATTCCCGGGTCTGGCAAAATTCGGAAAAAAGTGAATGGTGCGGATCCGTTGTGATCCGGATCCGATATTTTTGGGGGCTGGACATCGACGCGAAGGTTTGCTTTGCTCCCGGCGCGAAATTGCATCTTTTGCAGTCTTGCGCGCGAGTCCATAATGGCGAAGAAGAACAAAAAGAATCGCACTGACTGGCAGTGCGGTTAAAATCCCGGAGGCCCGCCAGAACTTGCTGTTTCAATTCCTCAGAGGGTTGAAGGATTAACCGATAGTTCATGCGCTACAATTAACCATATATTCGCGCTCAGTACCGTCCGGTTAAAAGTCCCACAATGACAAAGGGTTACAAGAATCGATTTCTATTTTTGGCGCATCGTTTTCATAAAGTGTTTCCTGCAAAAAAGTTCGCACGAAACGATCAGCGAAAAATATAGTTATTCGACAACCGCTACCATTCCTGCCGAAAATAATGATCACTAATTAATACGCTTTTCGACCGCGCGCATTGCGTTTCGGCGGTAATGTATTTGTGCAGTTTCGCTCAACGCGATTGAATCTTTA
>JANXLS010001205.1 GCA_025355035.1 Planctomycetota bacterium
AGAGCGGTTTTCAAATGTCTGAAGACAAATCTGCTTGCGGCGGTCTGCGCGGTACTTCGTCAGACTCGCTTAACGTAGTCTCCAAATACGTTTCGCTCGTCTTCCTCGTCCCGCTTGCCCGGCGCGGCGCATCTTTGTCTCCATCCATTTGAAAAACGCTCTAGGCCTTGATCGGCAGCTTGTACTGCCCCGGGATCGGCACAGCGTAGCGGCCATCGGCACCCGGCTTCGTCGGAGTTGGCGCGTCCCAATTGACGACTTCCGGATAGGTTCTGTATTCCGCCTTCAACAGGTCCGCCCACTTTTGTTCCGTGCCCGTGTACGTCGCGCTGCGGCCTAAAATCGCAGTGAACGTGCTGTCCACCGTGTAGTACGCGTTGTTGACGGCCTTGTCTTCGCGAACCGCGTTCTGCAGGAAGTTGTGTTCGACCTGATAAGGATCAGGGTTGTCCTTGCCTTCGTACTTCCAGAGAACGTTGCCCTTGTAATCGACCGCGCGGCCGATGTGCAGAATGCCCTTCGTACCGTGGAAGTGTTCGCTGACATCCGACTTCGTCCCGGCGATCTGGCGGCACTGGCTGTTGATCACGACGCCATTGGGGTACTGGTATTCGACGTAATGGTGATCGAAAATTTCCGTGTTGCGCGTCTTGTCCACGCGTCCGCCCATTCCACAGGCGCTGATCGGATTGGCACCGAGGAACCAGTTGGCCACGTCCAAATTGTGAACATGCTGTTCGCAAATGTGATCGCCGCACAGCCAGTTGAAGTGGTACCAATTGTTGACCTGGAATTGCATTTCCGTCATGCCGTCCTTGCGGTCTCGATACCAGATTCCGTTGCCGTTCCAATACACTTGGCCGGAAACGATGTCGCCGACGACGCCGTCCTTCAAGGCCTTCAGCGTTTCGAGATACACATTCTGATAGTGGCGCTGCAATCCGCACACGACCTTCAGCTTCTTGCCGTCAGCGACCTTCGCCGCTTCGATGACCTTGCGCGCGCCCCACGAATCGACGCACACCGGCTTTTCCATGAACACATGCTTGCCGGCCGCAACCGCCGCTTCGAAATGAATCGGGCGGAAGCCCGGAGGCGTGGCGAGAATCACGAGGTCGCAATGTTCCAGTACCTTCTGGTACGCATCGAGGCCGGAGAAGCGGCGTTCCGGCGGGACATCAATCTTGTCAGCATGCTTCTTCTGCAATGCGCTCAGCGCGCCATTCACTTTGTCTTCGAACGCGTCGGCCACAGCGACCAGCTTCACATTCGAATTCGGAACGCTCAGCGCCTGATTCGCGGCACCCGATCCGCGTCCGCCGCAGCCGATCAAGCCGATGCGAATCAAATCGTTGCCCGCCGCATAGGCCTTCGGCAGAATCAACCCCGCAGCCATCGCCGCCCCGGCAACCGCCGCCGTCCCCTTCAAAAATTCCCTTCGCGATCCATCCTGAACTTTCATACCTTCTCCTTTTTTGAGTGCCGAGTGCCGACTGCTGTCACCGTCCGTTATCGCTCTTGATTGGTGACTTGAAACCTTTTAGATTCTCTTGTTCTTCCAACGGTCGGCAGATGCGGAAACCGACGTTCGATGCGTCTGTGTGCCACCAGATGCTCTGCGGCAACTGAGGGTCCTGAATGCTGTAGTCGTCGTTTGATCCCAAGCGCACTGCGCTGCGGCAACCCTTCGCTTCATCCTTCCACGAACCGCCCTTCGAGACATACGGGTATTCCTTGTCCGTCGGCAACAGCACCGGTCCCGCCGTCGTCTTGTCCTTGAATTGCGTGAAATAATCCGGCTTGTAATGATCCAGCACCCACTCCGAGGCGTTGCCGTGCATGTCGTACAACCCCCATGCGTTCGGCTTTTTCGTCCCGACCGGCTTGTACGACTTCGCTGAATTTTCTTTAAACCATCCGTAGTCGCCCAATGCCTTCGCGTCGTCGCCGAAGCTGTATTGTGTCGTCGTCCCCGCGCGGCACGCGTATTCCCATTCCGCTTCCGTGAGGAGTCGGTATGTCTTGCCCGTTTTGGCGCTCAACCATTGCGTGTAAACCATTGCCGCATGATGCGTCATGCACGTCGCTGGAAACTTCGACCGCCCTTTTCCGAATGTCATGTCGGTATAAGAAGGGGTGGGGCGGGTGACCGCGTCAGCCTTTTTGTCGAGTTCCGTCGTCGGTTCGGCTTTCACCATT
Organism: Planctomycetota bacterium; assembly: GCA_025355035.1. Lineage (GTDB taxonomy): Bacteria > Planctomycetota > SZUA-567 > H5-PLA8 > H5-PLA8 > JANXLS01. The sequence continues at coordinate 2,200 of JANXLS010001205.1, forward strand.
TGCTTGCGGCGCGTGACGTCCATCTGCAGTGCGAAAATATCGTACTCGTCCCACGTCACTTCGCACTTCCCAACCCACATCGGCTTAATCTCAACTTCGTGCTGTGGCCCCTCATCCTTGCCGCGCCCCGCTTCGCTCTCGGCGCTGCCCATCATGAACTTCCCGCCCGGAATTGGTACCATGTCGAATTTGACGTCAACGCCCGGAATCGACTCCGAGTACGCCTTCATCTCCGCCGCCGTCTCCGCCCGAACGAAACCCGCCAAACAGAGCGCCGCAAAACCCATCAGAGCAACTGAACGCATCGATTAATATTCCTGGTAAAATAGTACGATCCCCATCGCGTCTAAGAAATACACCGTTCCACCGTTCTTCACCAGACAAAAATGACTTTGTGCGTGATACGGGTGTGTAACATTTGAGTTACTCCGTGCTATAAAACGTGAAATTCGGGTGCGCGCGTCCAGACTGCAAGGCAATGCAGGCGGGACGCACGCACCACAATAATTCAAAAGTTATAGTCCCGCGTGATACTCCAGCGCCCACATGTATTCGCGCTTTGACTTGACGGCGGTGCGGATATGATGGATTGCGTCGGTACAGGAGCGCATTCCAGAGGAGAAACGCATACAATGTCCCCCGAATTGAAGATTGAAAAGACGCAGCGGTTGGTGGCCGCATTGTTGAAATTGGAAGGGTTGAAACGCGACGAACCGGCGGGCGATCCGTTGGCTCAGGAACGCGCATCGGCGAACTATTTGACGACGGAATTCGGCATTTCGCGCCCACTTTCTGATCGGTACGTAGCTGAAGCGTCACGGGCGGCGAAGGCTGGGGAGAGCTCATTTGGCGAAGAATCGTTGAAGCGTATTTCGGACCTCGACGACAAATTCGGCGCGGCATTCATGGTGCTGCCGCATCATGTCGATCAGATTTTGAAAGGCGGAAAACACATGAGCCGCCGATTTCGCAAATGGGGCGATCCCGGCGATGTGTTTCGCGTGAAAGGCAAGGCGTTCCGGTTCTTCTGTGTTGAACGCATGAAGGTCAGCGACATAACCGACGAGGATATCCGCAAGGAAGGTTATCAGACGCGTGAAGAGTTCGATCAGATGTGGATCAAGACCCATCCGAAGACTGTCGCAGCGGGCAAGACGCTGGATATGGACGGATTATGCTGGTCGCATCAATACGAGCCGGTCGAGTAAGGGCCGTTGAGACCGATCGATTCCCATTCTTCATTGGATTGAGGCTGTGATGGCGCGCGTTTTACTTTTAGTCCTGGCGTTGAACGCCGCGCGCTTGATGGCGGGCGAAGTGGACGTTGACGTCTCGCCGAACGCTCGGAAGTCGACGGCCATGACCTCGAATTCGGTGTTGTCCAAGGGATCGTTCAATCCATGGAAACACGGCATCACGCTTCCGCCCAACGCGAAGATCATGGTCATTCCGGTCAGCGACGACGAGACGTCGAAAGATGGGATGATGGACGAATGGCAGGCGTTGTTTGTGCGGCGCCGATTGAAGCTTGCGGAGCGCGAGAAGTTCGATCTGGTCGTGCTGGAAATCGATACATACGGCGGACAAATCAGCGCGTGTGAATCGATGCTCCGAGCCATCGAAAGCTGCAACGTGCCGGTGATTGCACTCGTTCGCGGCAAGGCGGCGAGCGCCGGGGCATTGCTGGCGATCGGTTGCAAAGTGATCGTGATGCAGCCGAATTCGGAGATCGGATCGGCGAAGGTCGTGGGTGTGCATCGCACTGTTTTCGGCGAAACATTCGGTGGCGATTATTCCACGGCGATGCGCCAGAAACACGATGCATTCATGCGCGCGATGGTCCGCACACAATGCGACCGCAATGGTCACCCCCAGGCGATCGCTCAGGCGATGGTGGACAGTTCGATCGAGGTCATTGAAACCAGCGATTCGAAGCAGCGGTTTATGACGGACGAAGAATTCGAACTCGCATCGAAGCGCGGCATTTCGATGATCAAAAAATGGAAGCTGAAGAACCAGATTCTGGCGATGACGTCGCAGGAGGCGGTGAGTTCGGGACTGGCTTCCGGCGTTGCGGCGAACATGGACGAAGTGGCTTTGGGGATGAACGCGCCGACGGCTCAGATCGTGCGGATGGAGATCAGTTCGTCGGAAGTCGCCGCGCGATTTTTAAGCAGCCCGCTGTGGCGCGTGTTGGCGGTGGTGCTGGCGCTGATTGCATTGTTCATCGAAATGAAAAGTCCCGGACATGGCATCGGGTATGCGGGATTTGCGCTGTGCATGGGCGTGTTTTTCTGGCTGCAGATCTTTGCGAATAACGCCGGGATTGCCGAACTCGTTTTGTTTGGAGCGGGATCGATTCTGGTCGCGGTTGAATTGTTTATTCTGCCCACTTTCGGCTCGCTGGGATTCGCCGGGATGGCGATGGTGCTGGCGTCGATCATTCTCGCGTTTCTTCCGGAAGGCGCCGTACCGGGGTTGTTGGGATGGTCGGGGAAACCGGATGGATTGCTGATGAAGCAAATCGTTGAGGGGATGCAATGGGCGACGATGGCGTTGTTGGCGATCATCGGTTTCTTCACGTTCGTGTGGTGGCGCGGAATCAAACTGCCGGGGATCAGCCGGATGGCGTTGAACACGGTGAACAGCGGATCGGTGCGGAGTGCTGAAACACCGCATGCCGATCGGGCGGAGGCCAGAGCGAATGACCTGGTGGGGCGCGATTGCGTGACGGAAACGGTGCTGCGCCCGGCGGGGAAAATCCGGTTGGACGGCAAGACGTACGACGCTGTTTCGGAAGGCGGATTTATTGAAGCGGGAAGTCTGGTCCGGGTGTTGCGCTCGCAAGGCAGCGCGCTGGTGGTGAGAAAGTCTGAACTTCAGGCGTAACGTTAGAACGCACAGTGGACGCGAGGAATGACACAACTTTTCTGGTCGATTGTTTCGTTGGCGATGATGCTTTGCATGGTTGGCGTGGAGTTGCTGACGCCGACGATGGGCGGTTTTATTCTGGCGGCGCTGGGGTTCTCGGTACTGAGCGTCTACCTGGGTTTTCTGCATTCGGGCAGCACGGGCTACATCATGCTGGCCGTGAACGTGACCCTCTTTCCGGTGGCGATCCGGGTCGGTTTTCAATTCCTGCGCCGTTCGCCGATCATTAATCAGACTCAAAATAAAACGAGCGTCCAAAACTCCCCCGATTCGCAGCCGCTGGCGCAACTGAAAGGCGAGATCGGAAAGTCACTGACGCCGCTGCGCCCGGGCGGTTCGGCGATGATCAACGAAAAGAAGATTGACGTCGTGACCGAAGGAAAATTCGTCGAGGCGGGGACGGTGGTGAAAGTGTTGCGCGTCAACGGATCGACGGTTGTGGTGGAAGCGGTGGCGTAAGGAATTGGGGCGGCAACGCGCGAGCGGATGCTTTGCACCCGCAACACACAACCGTTCCGACGCTCAAAAAAACTTACAGTGGTATATTCCCGTGCTTGCGCGGCGGATTCGTGTCACGTTTTGTTGACAGCATTTTGAACGTTGCGATCAACCGCGCCCGCGTGTGCGAGGCTTCGATCACATCGTCGACAAAACCGTGTGCGGCGGCGATGTAGGGGCTGGCGAATTTTTCGCGGTATTTGCGCTCCAGCTCCGCTTCTTTTTCGACGGGATCGTCGGCTTGGGCAATCTCTTTTTTGAAGAGAATCTCGACGGCCCCGCGTACACCCATGACTGCCATCTCTGCCGTCGGCCAGGCGAAATTTGCGTCGCCGCGGATGTGTTTGGAATTCAGCACGTCGTAGGCGCCGCCGTACGCTTTTCGGGCGATCACGGTCACGCGCGGAACCGTCGCTTCGCAGAATGCATAGAGCAGTTTCGCGCCCTGCCGGATGATCCCGCCATGTTCCTGTTTCACGCCCGGCAAAAATCCGGGCACGTCTTCAAACACCAGCAGCGGAATGTTGTAGCAATCGCACGTTCGCACAAACCGCGCGCCCTTGACGGACGCATCCAGATCCAGACAACCGGCCAGATGCATCGGCTGATTGGCCACAACGCCGACGACTTCTCCGCCCAGGTGCATGTACCCAACCGTCAGATTTTTCGCGTACAGGGGCGCGATTTCAAAGAACTCGCCGTCATCGGCAATCGCTTCAATCGCGCGGCGGATGTCGTACGGTTTCTTTGGATCGTCGGGAATCAGCGTGTCGAGTTCCGGCGAGACGCGATCAAACGGATCGTTCGTCTCGCGCCGTTGTGGTTTTTCCTGATTGTTCTGGGGCAGAAACGAGAGCAGCTTCTTGACGCTTTCCAGCGCCGCCAGATCGTTCGGAGCCGTCAAATGCGCGACGCCGGATTTGGACGCGTGAGTCAACGCACCGCCCAATTCTTCGAATGAAATGTCTTCGTTCGTAACGGTCTTCACAACGTTCGGGCCGGTAATGAACATGTAACTGCTGTGCTCGACCATCAGGATGAAATCGGTGATCGCGGGTGAATACACAGCTCCGCCCGCACAGGGTCCCATGATCACGCTGATCTGTGGAATCACGCCGCTGGCCATCGTGTTCCGCAGAAAAATATCCGCGTATCCGCCCAGCGAAACAACGCCTTCCTGAATGCGAGCGCCGCCGGAATCGCACAGCCCGATTGTCGGCGCGCCGACCTTCAGCGCCTGGTCCATCAGCCGGCAAATTTTCTGCGCGTGAGCTTCACCCAACGACCCGCCCAGCACCGTGAAATCCTGGCTGTAGACGAAGACTGTCCGTCCTCCGATCGTCCCGTGCCCGGTGACAACGCCATCGCCGGGAAACTTCTGTTTGTCCAAACCGAAGTCGAGGCACCGATGCTCCACGAGCATCCCGGCCTCCTGAAACGATCCGGGGTCCATCAGCGCCGCGATGCGTTCGCGAGCCGTCAGCTTGCCCTTTGCGTGCTGAGCCTTCGTGCGCTCCGCTCCGCCCCCCGCCAGCGCGTGTTCACGCCGACGCTCCAATTCCCGTTTCCGTTTTTCAAAAGGCGATGATGTGCTCATTTGCTCCTGTTTAATTGAATTGTGCAGGACGAGCAACCGTTAAACGCTGTTTTAATCGGTATACGTCTTCCGTCGCATCACTCCAATAAATACCCCCACAGCGGCGATCATCATTCCGATCAACAGATACGTCATCCACGGCGTCGAAACGCGGTACCGAGCTGTGAACGCGGTCGTCTTGCTCGACAGCACGTCGTTGGGATCGACCTCCCACACGGCTGTGTTTCGTGGAAGCGTATTAACACCGGCGAAATTGTATTTCGAGAATCTGCGAAACCGACCAGCGACTCTGATTTTATGGAAATCGATGGAGGGCCGGATTTGGTCATTGTGGATTCCAGCGTAGCCGGGTGCTGGGTGCTTCCGTCAAATTGTCCTGTAGCGCATGCCGCGCACCTCGAACATTAACGTATCAGTGCATGATTAAGAAATGAAACGTGCGTCATTCGACGCTTGTGAAACACGAATCCGAGATTTGACATCCCCCTCTTTGGCTATTAAATTACTGAGACGATAAATTAGGAAGAGAACTGTTTCCACAAGGGTCATTGATTCATGCCGCATTTCATTCACGACACCTGCATCGGCTGCACGGCTTGCGCCACGAAGTGCCCGACCGAAGCGATCATCGGCGACAAGAAGACGCTGCACGTCATCCTCGATGAAAAATGCATCGATTGCGGGGTTTGCGGAAATGTCTGCCCGGTCTCGTGCATCACCGATCAATTTGACGCCATTGTCCCCAAGCGAAAGATCACCGATCGACCGCGGCCAGTCATCAACAAAGACAACTGCACCGGCTGCACGTACTGTGTCGATTACTGTCCGGAAAACTGCCTCGAAATGACCGGCGACGGCAACATCCAGGTCAGTACGCTTGTCCGCGAAAAGGTCTGCATTGGCTGCGCGCTCTGCGCTGAAAT
>JANXLS010001223.1 GCA_025355035.1 Planctomycetota bacterium
CAAATTTCGCACTCAACTCCAGCAACGCTGACGGAACAAACCGCATCCGTCTGCGCCATGCCACCATTTTCGGAACGTCGCTAAACGTCGAATACCCGCCGAACACCTCGTCCCCACCCAATCCGCTCAACGCCACAACAATGCCACGTTCCCGCACCGCTTTCGAAATCACAAATGTATTCAAGCCGTCCATCGACGGCTGGTCCTGAGCATTCATCCACGCGCGCGTCTGGCTGAATACAGCCGCGTCGGTCACATCGATGATATGGTGACGCAATCCCAGCGTTTTCGCAGACAGCGCCGCTTCCCCGCTTTCGTCCAAAGCGGGCTGATCCACAAGCCGAATGCTGAACGCATCCATGTCCTTCCGAGTTTTCGCACACAACGCCGCAATCGCATTGCTATCAATTCCGCTCGACAAAAATACGCCGACCGGAACGTCGCTCAAAAGATGGGACGTCACCGCTACGCCAAAAATGTCGCGCAGTTTTTCCAGCGCCCCGGCACGCCCACCCGCAGGTTCGTCCACGCGCGGAAAATCCCAATGCCGCCCCGTCTGTGCAAAGGCGGATAGGTCGGAATTCAAATCAACCGTCGCCCACGTCCCGGCCGGCAACGCTTGCGCCGATTTAAAAATCGTCAGCGGCTCCTGCACCGCTCCATAAGCCATCATCCCGGCAACCGCCCGCCGATCGATCTCCCCCGAAACCACCTTCCCTGCTTTAAGCGCCCGGACTTCAGAAGCGAACCCGAAATCGCTTCCGCGCCAAGCAAAATACAACGGCTTGATTCCAAGCGGATCACGGACCAAAATCAATTTATTCGTCGCCGCAACGAACAGCCCAAACGCAAACATGCCGCAAAGCTTTTCAAAGCTGGCGATCCCCCACTGCGCATACGCCTTCAGAATCACTTCCGTATCGCAATGGCTTTGAAACCGCTCGCCCAACTGCTCCAGTTCTTTGCGCAGTTCAAGAAAATTATAAATCTCGCCGTTAAAGACAATCCAATCGCCTGTATCCGGATTGCGCATCGGCTGATGCCCCGCCGCTGAAAGATCGAGAATTGAAAGCCGCCGTTGCCCCAGCACTAAAACACGATCGCGAACCGAAAGCGTTTCAATCCCTTCATCATCCGGACCGCGATGCCGCTGAGCGGCGTTCATAGCGCGCACGGCGTCCACCGCTGAACTCGCATCCCCCGAAACCATCCCCGCAATCCCGCACATAGTCGCGCATCCCTCGTTCACTGATACACGGCGATGTTACCGGATTTCGCACGAATCCGCGCACGCATTATATTTCCATTGAGTTTGGGGTCATTTCGAAGTTATTGGGCACACCTGTGTCAAAAGTCGAAAATTCATACGTTGCATAGTAGGGAAACGGGCATCGTGAATACATCTAAAGGAGGGATGTTTTTAACGGCTTTAACATCGAATAACGCGAATTGGCGCTGATAAACGCGAAAAGGATATAGTCATCCAAAAAGTGGGCGGCATTTGAGGGGCGAGAATGGGCGACGGTCAATTTTTAATATATCGATATTATAATATTACACACATGTGCAATTTGTGGAACGACTATGGGATCGTTAAAGCGCATGATGCACATATTTGGAACGACAAAGCAAATGAGGGGGTAACACGAAGCCCTTCGCGCCATCTTTTGGCGAGACAGGCGCGTCTTGGAAGGGATGCGTTGGATGGCAAGGCAATGCACGTATGTGCAACTTGTGGAACGAAGATGCGGAGAAGGATGATCGGGGCGCGCAATGCACATATGTGCATTTTATGGAACGGTTATGGAATCGTGGATTGAGTGAGGTTGGGGCAAATAACTTGATTCTGTGGTGCGCGGAGTGTAATATAAGGTCGTTGTACAACTGAATACGCCCAAAGCACTAGGGGTGGCGGGATCGCTTTACTTCGCGGCTCCGCCTGAGATAACCCTCGGAACCTGATCCAGATCATGCTGGCGGAGGCAAGTGCGTGGCACCAAAGCGACCTTTCAGCGAATCCGTTTTTACGGTTCGCTGTCCGCTTTGCGCTTCGCATTTTCCTCCAAAAACCGATTTAATGCCGTTCTCCGCGCCTCTGCGACTCTGCGCGAGAATATCTTTTTTGGAGGAATCCCGATGTCATCCATTGCTGAATCCGTCGTCAAAAACAAGAAGGCCGACATCGCTCCGTCCGACGATGCCAAGATCAGTTGCGGCCCGTTCCCCGCTTCAAAAAAGATTTTCGTCAATGGCACACTTCATCCAGACATCCGCGTTCCCATGCGCGAAATCGCGATCAGTTCGACGATCATTCACGGCACCGACGGCGAAAAGAAAACAGCCAACGCACCCCTCACCGTTTACGATACATCCGGCCCCTACACCGATCTCGACGTGGCCATCGACATCCGCCGCGGGCTCAAACCCGTGCGCGCGGAATGGCTGCGCCAGCGCGGCGACTGTGAGGAACTCAGCGGCGACAGCAGCGCTTTCGCGCGCGCGCGGCTGTCCGATGCTAAAGTCGAGCAC
>JANXLS010001235.1 GCA_025355035.1 Planctomycetota bacterium
GCGCGGTGGTCGTTTCGTGCAATTACCGCCTGGGCCCCTTCGGTTTTCTGGCTCATCCGGCTTTGACGGCGGGAACCGGCGGCCAGTCGTCGGGCAACTACGGTCTGCGGGATTTAGCTCATGCGATTAATTGGACGAAAAAAAACATCGGTAATTTCGGCGGCGACCCAAACAACATCACCGTCATGGGCGAATCGGCTGGCGGTGCTGCGGTGGCCGCGTTGATGATCGGGGAAATGCAAACTTTTTACCCGTTCCAACGTGCCGTCATCATGAGCACCAACACCATCGTGCCCCTGCGCTTTCGTGAAAAGCCCAACGGCGCGTTGCAGAGTATGGAGGAATTGGGCGTCGAATTTCAAAAGCGCCTGGGTGTCGCCGATGGGCCGGACGTCCTAAAAGAAATGCGAGCAAGAACACCCGCCGAAATCATGAAAGCCGGTCGCCCCGGTTCGGCGATCCCCGGCGTTTCGACGACGGACAGCATCTGCGTCGATGGGCGGATGCTAAAAGATGAGGGGATTGTCGAACACGTAAAGCATCATGACGGACTGCGCATCCCGCTGATGATCGGCAACGTCGCCGACGAAGGCTCGATGTTCGAGCGTAAATTGAAGTTCGAATCCGTCGCAAAATACAACGAGTTTTTGAAGCAACGTTTCGGCGACAAAGCCGCGAAAGCGTTCGATATTTATCCGGCCAAGACGGATGCCGACGTGCGCGCGGCCATGACCGATTTGTTCTCCGATATTTTTTTCCGATCGACGCGCATGCACAGCCGGACATTGGCCGCGCAACGAACCAACGAAAAGCCGCACGGCGTCTTCGTCTATCATTTCACGCGTAAAGCCAAGCCGATGGTTGATTCCGGAATCGGCGTTTATCACGGTTCGGAGTTGCCCTTCTTCTTCGGCAATCTGCAAGACACGGAGAAATACTCGGACGAAGATCGCGAACTTTCGCGGTTGATCCGAATCTATCTGATCAACTTTGCTCGAACCGGGAACCCGAATCCGGAGTTGGCCCCACAAGCGCCGAATTGGCCCGCGTACACGATGGATCACGAGTACCATCTCAATCTGGATATTCCCATCGCACCGGGCGAAAAACTGCATGCAAAGACGCTGGACGCGTTGATCGAACTCGATAAATAAATGAGTACGAATTTTCCTCTAGCAGGGTGCTGAAAAACTGGCTTCAGGCGAAATTTGAGCGATTTTTGTTCGGATCGAGGCGCAAACTCCAAGCGCTATCATAGGAGATAACGCTTGGAGTTCGCAACGAAGAGCCGGACAAAAAGCGCCGAATTTCGACCAAGATAGTTTTTCAGCACCCTGCTAGGTCGTGCAGGACGCGAAGGACCTACTGTCCTGTAGTCCCGCTCAGTTCGCGCTAGGAACGCCGTATGCCCGAAGCCCTTTCAAGCCCCCTCTCATTCGACGCACCGTCTCATTCCGCGCGTCACTTCGCCGCCGTCGCGCTTGGATTGGCCGTCATCGCCGCGTTTATCGCCGCATGGACCCCCATCGCTTTTTCCATTGCCACCGTCTTCCTCTTCGCCGGCCCGCACAATTGGATGGAGTTCCGTTATTTCATGGCGCGCATGCCCGCGAGATGGGGTCCGTTGACGCCATTTTTTACGCTCGCCATCGGCGGCGTCTTTGCGCTCGGCGCAACCCACATCGCTCTCAGCATTATCGTCCGGAACGCGTATTGGAGCGACCATCAGGACCGCCTCGCCTCCGCCGCATGGCTCAGTTCCGTCGCTCTGTGGGTAGCCGCGCTCGTCTATCTTCGCGGACGTGAACCCTCCCGCAAACGCGCATGGCACTGGGCGATACCCATCGGCTTCTTTGTCGTCAGTTTAATCTGGATGTGGCCGTTGGAATGCTATTTCGCGCTCGTCTATCTGCACCCCTGTCTAGCGCTCATTTTCCTCGATCGCGAAATCAAGAACCAACGCCCCGAATGGCGCGAAGCCTATCGTCTGTGCATCGCTTCGGTGCCACTGTTGCTTGGTGCGTTGTGGTGGAAGCTTCACGCCGCGCCCTCTCTGCCTGGCGACAATGAATTAGCACTCCGCATCGCGCGTCACGCCGGTTCGGGAATTCTTACCGGCGTGTCGTCCCATTTGCTCGTCGCAACGCACACGTTTTTGGAAATGCTGCACTATGGAATCTGGATCGTCGCCGTTCCACTCCTGAGTTTTAAAACCGCTCCGTGGCGCGTAAACAAGATGGCCGTCTCGCGTCGTTCAATCCTGTTGCGCTGGAGCGTGGCGGGCGTCTTTTTATTGGGCGCGGCAGCCGTGTTGGTGTTGTGGGGCGGATTTCTCGCCGACTATCCAGCGACCCGCGACACCTATTTCATGATCGCAATCCTTCACGTCCTCGCCGAATTTCCCTTTCTCCTGCGCCTCCTATGAACTTTGAGTCCCCCTGGTCTTTCCTCCCCGTCGGCTACGCCTTGACGGTCAGCATCGAACTGCCGATTCTCCTTATTTTTTTATCGAAACACCATTCAATCCGCACCCGCCTCTTCGCTGGATTTTGGCTGAATGCATGCAGTTACCCCATCGTTATTTTAGCCTTGCCGATTTTACTTCCATCGCGCACCGCATATCTGTGGGTCGCCGAAATCTTCGCGCCGTTGTCCGAATGCATCCTGTTCTGGCTCGCGTTCCAGCCGCGCAAAACATCCGACCAAAATCCCGGCGTAACGTTGCGCGATCTCGCAGTCATCGTCTGCGCCAATCTCGCGTCCTTCGGAATTGGCGAGTTACTCTATTGGTTAGGATGGCTGGAAAGCCAATAAAAGCTTTACTTCGGCGTCTCGGCCACCGGAACAATTTCATACTCGACCGCGCCGATTTTGACCGTTCCTTGCTTCAGTCGAGTTGCAATCTTATCCAGCCCGACGTAATCGTACATTGTTGCGATCGTCAGAACCGCCTGGTTCTGAAAAGCGTATTCCACTTTCTCGGGCGAAACGCAAATCAACGTGGGTTTGATCGTGTAGACAGCCGGTTCGATAACGTCCTTCCCATCCTTCTGCACCGTTCGCTGCGGCGTCACTTCAATCTTCTTCTCTTCCGTTTTGTATTCAGCCGGAACAACCGTTGAACTGCCGGCCAGAATCGCTTTGATCGCCTGCTTGTTCTCGTACAGCAAAAACAGCGTCGTCGCTTCGCGCGTCCATTTGCTTAAAGCGAATTCTTTTCCCGACTTGTCTTTCAAAATGTACTGCGCGTTTGGCGGATTTCGGACCACGTCACGCAACTTGAATTGCTCAATTGCGGCATCCGTTTCTTTGATCGCATTGTCCCGTGAAAGCGCGGCTTTCGCTCGACTTGCATTCCCGATATCGAGTGCGCTCAGAATAATTTTCGGCGACGCCCCGGCGTCCTTCAACGCTTGCATTTCCGCCGCCGTGAAATCATATGATGCCGTCGGCGGAGTGCTGATGAATCCCAGCACTATCTCCTCTTCCGCACCCAATTTTAACAATTTTATGAGTTGCTCAAACCCCGGTGATCCTGCCACGACCGGATCCGGTGTCGGCGTATCCGCCCCGGATTTGGCCAGTTTGACAAGGTCGTCGCTGCCCTCGGATGCATCCGACCCAAAGGAGCAAAACGCAACGAGCACCAGAGCCAGCTGCATGGCGAACAGATGACGCATGAATTCCCGTCCCCCACGTTCACAAGCCGTTACACACCGACTGGCGAAGGTTAAAGTCTGTACCGGAAAAGGCAAGCCATTTCGCACAAACGGAATTCATTCAGAAAGGTGGCACATGGAACGAGACCACTGAGGATGCTTGTTTTTCTTTGCGCCTTCGTGCCTTTGCGAGTTTGTATTGAACCCCCCCTTCAACATTAGCCTTACATCAAAGGATTGAATGAATGCGTCTAACGAATTGAGCAGTGAAAAACCTTTATTGCCAATACAATAATCGTGTAAGGTATTGGACCCTTTAGAGAGTCTTTATGTACGCGCCGCGTAGTGCGGTATCGAGACGACGAAAGATTGTCGCGCTCGGAAAGGTTTCATGCGACTCTGGCTCGTTCTGCTGCTGCCGCTGTCCTGCCTGTGCGCCCGCGCAGATTGGATTTATTTGGTCAGCGGCAAAACGTTGCAGGGCGAAGTCATCTCTCAAAACGAAAACTTCGTCGTCATCAAAGTTCTCTCCGGCGAAATCAAATTGCGCGCCGAAGACGTCGAATCGATCGAGCGCCAGAAGCCCCAGGACTACAAATTCGATCTCGGCCGGCAGCTCCTTCAGCAGCACCGTTACGATCGCGCAATTGCGATGCTCGAAGAAGCTTACCTGCTTGACAAAACGACCAGCCTCGCCAAACGCAAACTCGCACTCGGCTATTTCGATGCCGCCCAGCATTTCAAGGATCACAATCAATTGACGTATGCGCGGGAAATCTGCGAAAAGTGGATCAAGCTCGACCCCACCGGTAAAAACCGCGAATTGCTTGGCGACGAAGCGACAAAAATTTTGGCAATCGTTTCTGAAACGGAAAAGAAACTAGACGACACTATCACGCGCGCCCACACCTACGCTGAAAACGCTGACTGGAGCAGCGCGATCTCCGCCTACGAAAACGCGATCGGACTCGCTCCCGACGCGCGGCGCTTGGTCTCGTCCGAGATCGCTCATTGCTACGTGCGCCGCGCCTCTGAACACGCCCGCGCGAAACAGCCGACCCACGCCGCTCACGATCTCGAAGCCGCGCTCTCATTTGACCCCACGCTGGCCGATAGTCTCGAACAGTTTTACGTCGCCTGCGCACTGCCGTCGATTCTCGACCAGATCGGACGCAACAACGTCGCCGGCGCGAAAGTCGGCGTCCAACGCGTCCTCGGTTTCGTCCCGGCGAACAAGAGCGTCCTTTACGTCTGCGGACGCATTGAAGAAGCCGGCGGAAATCTGCTGAATGCCGCGACTCAGTATGCCAAAGCGTTGAAGACCCACGCCGCGAATCCGACGCCCGAATACATCGCGCAAATCCGCAAACGGATCGAAACGGAACTCAACATCAAAGCCGATGCGTGGCAGATTGACTCCGGTCTCGCCGATTCCTCCGCCTTTGCCAGCGCTGCGGAAGGCCCGGCTCAGATTAAGGAAACCGAAAATTTCCAGATCGTCCATTTTAATGCCGCACTCGCCGACAAAGCCGCCGAAGCCGCTGAGTTCTCGCGTTCCGACATTATGGCAAAGTTGGGACTCAATCCCGGATCGAAGATCAAGATCAAAATCATCCTTTACCGGACGCAAAGCGAGTACACGACCCGCACGACCCAGCCGGAATGGACCGGCGGCTGCTCGAAATTCGTCTTCGAAGGCGGACACATGGTCGAGGCCCAGATCCATTCGTGGCAGACCTCGCCGCGTCTGATGAAGTCGGTCCTGCCGCATGAAATCACGCACTTGATCGTGAATTCGTGCATCCCCGAACATTCCGCGCTGCCGCGCTGCCTGCACGAAGGATTCGCCGTGATGATGGAACCAACGTTCCGCCAGGAGTACTTCATGAACTTCCTGCGCATGCGCATCAAGAGCCGCGATTTCATCCCGTTGACAGACTTGATCGCCTCACGCGACTACCCCCGCGATCCGGAGTTTTTCTACGCCGAAGGCTTCGCGCTCGCGAATTACCTCGTCCAGGAAAAAGGCATGGCCAGCGCCGTCTCGTTGATCAAGAACGCCAGTTCCGGCAACAAGCCCGAAGCCGAATTGCTGCGCGTCTCCGGTCGCAGATCCATCGAAGATCTTCAATCCGACTGGCTTGAATGGATCGGGAAATCCGCAGGAAAATAACTCTCAAAAAATGTGATCGCGGGGGAATGGCAGCGAGTCGATTTAACGTATTCTTCGAAAACGCATTCGCATTAAAACGAAAAGGGCGACTTGAAAATCGCCCTTCCATCCACATCGTTTCAATCCACAATTGCCGCTTACGGCGCTTCATTCTTCCAGAAATTCGAGAACTGAACGCTCTTGTTCCGTATGCGAACATCGTGATCTGGAAGCGCCGGCTTGCCGCGCAATAACGGCTCAATCTTCGTCGAATCTGCAACGGTCTTCGGCATCGGCGGCTGTTGGAAGGGC
>JANXLS010001245.1 GCA_025355035.1 Planctomycetota bacterium
CTTCTTGTCATGCAGCCACCGCGCAACGAGCGGCGTGTCTGCGGCTGGCAAATACCGAGCACTCACAGTCATGAAAAAACAAATAACGGCGATCGACTTTTTTAAATTCAGCATCGCGAGACTCATTTCCTATGTCGTCAACGACTGGTTTATTATTGCCGAACTATCCGAGTGGATACACCGCTGAACTTCTGGACTCAACGCAATCCGATGGAGCGTTCAATAGGAATTTTTGAAATGCAGGACTTCCTTTCTCAGTGTACTATTTTCGCTTCGCTGTTAACCGAAACGCAACCGTGCTACCGCGGAGACGTCCGATGGGAATTCTGTGCTCTTTCATCTTCATGCTTGTGCCGCTGGCCCTCGTCGCAATACAAATCGGGTGCGTGATTCATGCTGTTGTTAAACGTAAGGAAAGCGTCTGGATTTACGCCCTGATCTTCGCCCCGTTCGTTGGGGCCGTTGTTTACATTGTCACGCAAATTTTGCCGACGCTCCGCCATACCTCTCTCGGACAGATTCAATTGCCGATGTTTCAGAAGATGAAGGTGAAGGAGTTGGAAGCTAAATTCCAAGAATGCGACACTGTTGACAATCGGGTCGAACTCGCTGAAATATACGCAAAGTTCAATCGCGACGACGAAGCACTCGCGATGATCAAAGACTGTATGACGGGGCCGTGCAAAGACAGCCCGGATTTGATTTTCACCTTTGCAGTCGTTCAGTTCCAGAATGGCAATGCGGCCGAGGCGCTCGTTCAGTTGGACAAACTCGATGCAATGGCAGCGAAGAACAAACGGAAAGATCGACAGCTTCTACGCGCGCGCATATTGGATTCGATGGGGAAATACGACGAAGCGGAAGAGAAATTCAAAGATGCGTTCAAAGGTTTCGATGGCGAGGAAGCGCGCTATTGGCTTGCCGATTTTTTGATGCGGCGGCGACGCTACGACGAAGCCATCGCGCTCGCAGAGCTGGGTATCGCATACTACAAGAAATCCGAGAGCCTCTACAAGCGCGTGGAAGCCTATTGGTATTCAGCGCTGAAGATGGTCGCGAACGCAAGCCGGAAGCAACGCGCGATGAAGACCCACTAATTTCAAGACGATTCACACAGGGACAAAGCTGGAGGGTGCAGGCACTCCGGCCTTTATCTTTCGCTGAATTTCCAACTCGATTTCGTGTCGCGCGCGAGCGGCGTGACGAACATGCCCGAGCGGATGTACTCGATCGGAATTGTGCCATATTTCAAAACAGCGTCGTTGAATTCCTTCTCGCCCATCTTGCCCGCGCCGACGATCTGTTTGTGCAACTCCGTCAGTTGCAACGCACCGATCATGTACCCGCATTGATACAGCGGCGATGCCTGGATGAAGCGTCGAACTTCGCTCGTCGCACCGAAACGTTCATGACCGACGCGCTGCATGATGAAATCGATCATTTCGTTGGGCTTCATCTTTCCGAGATGGTAGCTCAGTGAAACGATGATCCGCGCGCTGCGGTGCATGCGCCAGAAGAGCATGCCGATCTTATCCTCCGGCGTCTTCGCATAATTTAAATCCCAAAGTTTTAATTCCCAGTACAGTGCCCACCCTTCGACGTAAAACGACGTCCAGAATTGCTCGCGATACGCGTGATAACGTGCGGCGTAATAGGCCTGAAGATGATGCCCTGGGATTAATTCGTGCGCGGTGACGATACGTTGAAAATGGCGGTTGTTGCCGCGCATCGACATTAGCTTGTCGTCATGCTTCATATCCTGTCGCGGATACGCGGCGAGCAATTGAAGGCCGCTGTATGCCGCGTACGGCATCGTCTTCTGTCCATCGATTCCGAGCATTGTCACGCGCCACGTTTCTTCGCAGAATTTAGGAACAGTGACGAGATCCCGACTCTTTACAAATTCCATCGCTTCCAGAGCCTGCTGAGCGATCAGTTGGTCCTGCTTGCCAGGCGCTTCGTGTTGATCCTTCACCTTCGCGAGCGCGGTTTTCCAATCGTCTCCGAAACCCATTTCGCGCGAAGCCTCTTTCATCCGCGCTTCGCACCACGCGAATTCGCGCTCACCGATGGCGATCAATTCTTCGGGTGTGTACGGAATCGATTCGCGTTCAAGATCTTCTTTCAACGCTTGCGCGCCGATCGGCTCGCCGAGCAACGGGTCGTCATCTTTGCCCTTCAATCCGGCGATTTCTTCGCGCAAATATTTTGAAAATTCTTCCATTGAATGGTGGGCTTCTTCGTAGGGCTTCTTCAACCACCAATTGAATTCCGGAAGGTACCCATCGTAATACGTGTTCCACGCTCTCAACGCGTTGCGCAATTCATCAACGGCTTCGGCAGCACGTTTGGCCTGAAACGGCTCGAGTTTCAACGGCGCATCTTCCGATTTCGATTTATCGTCTTCTTTTTTCGCGTCATCTTTTTTGCGTCCCTTCTCGATGCGTTCGCGCAGCTTCTTGATTTGCTCCGGGATTGCAGAGACTTTCGAAGCCGCAGTTGAACCGTCGACGGCTTCCATGCGGCTGCGCGCGCGTTCCAATTCCTGAATGGTCGCCCGGAAGGGAATCAGCGGTTCGACGCTCGCAAACTTTGTTCGGTTGCGCGAGACGAGGGCCCGTTCGTGCCGGAGTGTGTCGCGCAGCAGCAGGTAATCGATTCGACCTTGCTGATCGAGCGAATCGAAATTGTACGCGGCAAGTTTGTCGAGCCATTCACTGTACAGCGCATCGAGGCGATCTTCGTAAAAAAGCGATGGGTGCATCGTTTCATAAAAATTGTTCAAACCATTTCGGTCGGCTCGATAACGGCCGATCATCTGTTCCATCGGCGAGTTCGCATCCGTCTCGGCAGCTGAGCTGGACCGCGCGAGGACGAATGAAACACAGAGGAACAACGTCACGACGACACGAAGACATGAACGGGGCATGCTGAACCTTTTAGTTAGTTGTTATCGGAAAACGATGGCGGGTTCGATACTCAACACACGGCGGATGCTGACGAGCGCGGCCCCGAGGATTGTCAGGATCATAATGAAGAACGAGATGACCAGAAGTTGCGGTGTCATCAGAAAGGCAATGATCGTGCGCGGACTGGTTCGCATTCCAAAAAGCCCCGTCAGTCCGACACCGATGCCCCAGCCGATGATGCCAACGAGAAACGCTTGGAGCATCACCATCTTGACGAGTTTCCAATTCGAAACGCCCATCGCTTTCAATGCACCAAACTGCTTCGTGTTTTCGATCGTGAACGTGAAAAATGTTTGTCCGGCGATGGCGATGCCGACGATCATCCCGAGTAAAATCGTGATGCCAAAGTTTATCGTGATGCCTGTATTTTTGAGAAAAAAGACGACGGTGGACCAGAAGAATTCGTCAGTCGTTTTCGCTCCAAGCGCGGTGACTTTTTCGATATTTCGAGCGACTTTCGTTTTGTCCGCTCCTGGCTTGCAATGAACGACCACGAACGTCAACCGTTTGCGTTCGCCCGGCGCGTATTCAAGCGCGCGTTCGTACGTCGTGTAGATCGTCGGGTTCGACAGGAACGCGCGCTTGGCAGCGACCTGTCCCATGACAATCGCGCGACGGTCGTTGATTTCAAGGATGTCTCCATCCTTCACTTTCTTATAGAGTTCAAGCCCGAGATTGTCCCAGAGCACACCGTCAGGCATGTGAATTCCGTTGGGCGAACCCGTGGTGAAAACATCCGGCAATCCGATCTTCGAATTGCGATCGACTCCAACGATCAGACAATGCGCGAACGTGCCGTCAGGAAGCGAAGCTTCGCCGCCGCCGAGAAAAAGCTTCTCCGCCCAATCAACGCCATCGACGCCGCGCACGCGGTTGAGCGCTGTATCTTCAATCGGGCGGTGCTCATCGTAATAGCGTGTGGCGGGGTCCATCACCCAAATGTCGGCCTGAGGAATGGTCTCGATGTTCGCCGACGTGCGGCGCATGATGCCGGTGAAAATCGATCCCTGCTGGACGACCAGCAGCGTCGAGAACGCGAGCCCAAAGACCAACGCGAGGTACTTGACCGTATCGCCCATCAACATGCGCAATGCAATGTAATACACGTGGGGTTCGTCCTCCAGCCATCACTCTTTCAAACTGTCTTTCTTCTTGCTCTTCGAAACTTCCAGCAGCAGCCCGCGCGTCGTCTTCAAAATCGTCTGGACCAACGGGTGGCCTTCGACAAGTTTGGAATCGATTGAAGCCGCTCGTTCGGGCGCGCGATTTTTCGGCATGATCACTGGATCGAATCCCGGCGTGACCGGTGGCGGTGAAACATCGCGATCCGATTCGTCGTCCTGAATTGGAGCTGCATCAGCTTCGCCGGAAGGAAACGACATGTCCAGCGGCAATGCGCCTGATTCGACGTACTCATAAGATTCTTCCGGCTGCCCTGAATCGTCTGTCAGCGGCGAAGATTCAGCTGCGGCCCGTGATACGGGCGGCGATGCCACGGCGGCTGTTCGCTCTTGCAAAACGGGTAAACCGGCCGCCGCATTTCCGCTTCGCGCAGACGCGCTTGCGTAACTTCCGAACGAAGTCGTCGCGACGCCAACCGCTGGCTTTCGCACCGCAGGAGTCGGCGCAACGAACGCAGCAGGAGCCATCGAATTCACGGCGCGCGTCGCGTTCGGGGCGCTCACCGTATCGGTCACTCGAATCGCCCAATCTCGTCCGAAAATCTGCGCGAGGACGGTTTTGAGCGCCTGCTGATTTTGCTGGTTGTTCAGCGCGTCGCGATAAAACGGCGAACTTGATCCGATCGTGATTTCGCCGCTCTCTGCGTTGAATGATACCGACGAATGCGACAGCGCGCTGGCCAGAATCGAGCCGCCTTTTTGCGCCTTGATGGCGTTAACTGCGTTGGGCCACTTTTCGAAAAGTTTCGACGATTCGCCCTCGCCCGCAGGGGCGGAAGCGGCAGCAGACGCTCGGGTGATCGGAGTGGCCGCCGGCTGCGCACTAACGGGAGCCGGACGGCCTTCCGAATTTGGGCGGGCGCCCTCTGGATTCGGTGGACGGCTTGCAGAATTTGGCGGAACGTTTTGATGGCTTCCCGCGGGCGTACGCCCCGCATTGGATTCCAACGTGCTCGCCAATTTTGTGAGGTCGATCAAATCACGCGCGCGAGCGGCACGGATCAGGGCGACTTCAAGCGGCAAACGCGTCTGCGCAGCGTCGCGCATCTGACGTCGCGCGTTTGTGAACAATTGAATCAGCATCAGGCACTGGTCTTCGCTCAAGACTTTTCCGAGTTCGAGGTACGCATCTTTGAGATGCGTTTGTCCTTCGAGCAATGGCGAATCAGGCCCACACACTTTCGACAAAACCGTGGACCGCAACCGTTCGCTCAACACGTTCAGCATGTCATCAGGATCGGCCCCCGCTTCGAGCGCTTCGTGCGATTTGGCGAGCACTTCAGCGGTGTTGCCCGCCGCGCACGCTTTGAGCATGTCGAAGATTAATTCGTCGGGCGCGGCCCCGGACAATTCCCGGATGATCGCGTCGGATATGTTTCCCCCACCAAGATTCACGGCCTGGTCAAGCATGCCCTCCGCGTCGCGCAATCCGCCTTTGGCAAGACTCGCGATGCGCGACAACGCCGCTTCCTCATACGTGATGGCATCCGCGTCGCAAATTTTGCGTAGACGTTTGACGATGTCCGCTAGCGAAATGCGGCGCAGATCAAAACGCTGGCAGCGGCTCAGAATCGTCTCGGGGACGTCGTTGGGATCGGTTGTCGCGAAGATGAATTTCACGTGCGCGGGCGGTTCTTCAAGCGTCTTCAAAAACGCGTTCCACGCTTCGCGCGTGAGCATGTGGACTTCATCGATGATGTAAACTTTGTAGCGCAGATTCGCCGGAGCAATGCCGACGTTTTCCCGAAGCGAGCGGACTTCCTCAATGCCTCGATTGGTTGCCGCGTCCATTTCAATAACATCGAGGCTGCTGCCTTCCTGAATCGATTTGCAGGACTCACAGACATTACACGGTTCTTCAGCCACACCATTGGGGCCTGTGCCGCGGAGACAGTTGCAGGCCTTCGCAAAAATGCGCGCAAGACTCGTCTTGCCCACTCCACGCGGACCGCACAGCAGATACGCCTGAGCGAGCCGCCCAGACATCAACGCCTGCCGCAACGCGCCCGTGACCGCCGTCTGCCCGGCGACATCCGAGAATGTTTGGGGACGGAAGCGCCGTGCGAAGACCACATAGGGCTTCGCGGTTTCGGCAGTCTTGGGTTGTGCGGCGTTCACGTCCGCAGCCATAGTGCGATTACCAATTATGAATCGTTTGTCAGGTTGATTTCGAAAATACTAAAAAACGCAATGGATCTGGCTTTCTTTATACAACCTCTTTTGCATTTGTCTTCGCCGTTCTCTGCGCTGCCGTGCCTCTGCGAGGGGATAACCTGTCGCGTAAAAACGAAAAAAGCCGCTCGATAATCGAAGCGGCCTTTTTCGTCTGGAGGCATCAAAGAGGAGCCAGGTGATCCACGAACACGAGTTAAAAGGCTTATGGCTGCTGCTTTCGCCCTGACCAGGTTCATCTCCACCCGTTGCATGGGGCCTGGCTCCAAACTGACGACTCCAGACTGGAAAAATACTTTACTCGACGGGTACGCAAACGTCAAGTCGTTTAGGTCGTAATTCACTAAATAGACATGGGGCTTGGAGCTAGGAGTTTGGAGTGAACGCTCCAACCTCTAAACTCCAAACTCTACACTTGCTTCTTTTCAGCAGTCAAAATGCGTCCGCAGCTCGGGCAGCAGGTCAGATCTTTTCCGATCAGCGCGAGGTTTTGGATTTGCGCGGGCAGGCGCATATAGCATTCGGAGCAGTTGCCGTTCTTGACGAAGGACAGCGCGACAACGCCGCGACCGGCGATACGATTGTAGATCGTCAATTCCGTATCTGGAATTTCCGGCGCGATTTTGGCGCGCTGGCCGGAGAGTTCTTCGTAACGCGCCCGGAGCTCGCCAAGTTCTTTTTCGATGCGCGTGGATTCATCGGACGAAGCAAGGTCGAGCGCATCAAGCGCGGCTTGCTGCTTTTCGATATCTTTCGTCTTGGCTTCCATTTTTTCGAGAATGCCGAGTTCCTTCGTTTCGTTTTCCTTGTTCCAGTTGCGCTGCGCTTCCATCTGGCGGCGAATGGCTTCAAACTCTTTCTGGGTCTTCAGCAAATCCATTTGGACGCCGAGGCGCTTCAAAGCTTCTTCGCCTGCCTTGACTTCGAGGTCGGCGCTGTCGGCGTCGACCTTCATCCGAATGACTTCCATCTTGGCGCGATCAATCGCGGCCTTCATGGATTTCATTGGAGCTTGCTTTTCGGCCAGTTCACGCGGCAGGCGTTCGAGATCTCGTTTCACAACACCGAGTCGCACGTCGATGTCGTTGAGCGTCCGCAGTTGTTCGATGATTGCTTTCATAGGTCCTCGCGTCGCTGTTGGTGTTTCATGCAGTCGTTATAGCGGTATTTGCGGCTGCGTACAGTCTTCAATCGGTCAATCCCCGGATCTTGCGCAATTTGTCGCGCCGCAGTTTGGCGATGTCGTCGGGACTGGGCGGAAAATCGCTGCGGTAGCGAAGGTCCATCACGACACCCAGCGCATGCAGGTCGCTGAGACACGTGTCGAGCGTCAGCATGCGTCCGTCCTTGAACCCCAACGCGCCTTCGGTCGCACCCACAGTGCCGGGACGAACGACGCACGCGCGCTGCAAATCGTCGGTTGTAAACGAGTCCGAATGCTTGCCGTGAACGAGTCGAAACTGACCGTTTTCGAGAGTCAATTCGAAGTCCTGAGCGCGAAGATAGGCTTCCAATCCGCGAATCGACAATCCGGCGAACAGTGCCGTGGAGAACAATCCGGTCACGATAACAGCAGCCGGATTTCCGAATTTATAGATTCCGGCGATTGCCGCTGCAGGCAACAAAAAGGCGAGAATCCCCGCGATCGCTTTCGCCCCGGAGACGCCGGAACCTTCCTGTTTTTTGAGCACGAAAAAGACCGAGCCAACGAGCGCAACGGACACAATCAGGAATGCGGCGAGATACTCTAAAGGGAGCGATGCTTTGGCATATTGAATGCTGCCAATAATTGCTACGAGGATTCCGCCGACGGAAACGCAGAGCGGGAAAATGAAGCCGAGGCGGCGAACGCCCATCTCCATCGGCTGGTAACGCATCGTCAATTTTGGATGCTTCGCGATCCACTGTACGAACGGTTCTCCGGTTTCCATTTCGAACGAATCCGTCGCCATGCTCTGACAACATTCAACACAATAATCAGAACCGTCAGGCAGGCGGACGGGCGTTTCGACGGAGAGATCCATGCGGCAACGG
>JANXLS010001246.1 GCA_025355035.1 Planctomycetota bacterium
CACGCCAAGGGCATGTTGAAGCGTCATCAAGTTCGCCCAGTATTCACCGTGGAGTTGGCGCATCGCTTCAATCAGCAGCTTAACCTGGTCGCGGGTCAGCCAGTACCAATCTTCAATTTCAAGGTCTGCGTGCTTTTTATGCAACATGGGCTTCAAAACATTCTTGACTTGGCCGGACTCGAACATGGGATTGGCCCAGCGCAGGAACTTACAAACCTGGTCCATGCGTTGGCGGACGTTGCCGCTTGAGTTCTCTTTCAAGAAGCCGGCGAGCCACTCCGTAATCATCTCGGTTTGGAGTTCCAGCACGTTGGTCGCTGGGCCGAATTTTGTTTTCAAATCATCCAGCCAGTATCCGATGGTCTTTCTGTAGCGCCCGGTTGAATTACTGCCCGTCGGCGATGCGAGATACTCTTCGACCGCTTGTTGTATGGGTTTCGGGCGCAGGTCGGAGGCGACGCGTTTACCCATTTTCTTGAACCAGGCTTCGAGGGTCATGGCGCGTTGTCGGTAACTATCGATCGTTGACAGCGCGGCTGAAAATCGTTTGTGCAGGTCCCTGTATTTGATCACCAGCGGATCTTTCTGGTCGTACTTCTTCAGAAAAGCTAAAGCACCGGCCTGGCCCAGCGCCGCAATTTCCTTTTGCTCCTCTACCGGTGGGACCACTACCCGCGGACTGCGCGCTTCAAGTTCTTCGGTTGCGTCTTCGAGATCGCCCAGCAAGTTATCGGCGCCCCAGATGCGGCGGGCAACATCATCGAGGGTCACCGGCGGACTGTCCCAAAATTCAGGCGTTCGGAGAATGATTGACAAGTCTCGGGCGCGCTCCTGGGCTTCCAGAAAATCGGCGGTTTCGAGGCTCGAATTGGTTTTCTTATTCTGCTTGCGCGGATCGCGCCACGCGGCAAAATAGACGCCGTTGTCGGACTTCTGCCACAAGGACACGCGGGGATGAATCGGTGACGAAACACGGCTCATTTTGAAATAGCTCCAAAAGGGTCTTTGTCCTACCTTTTGTCCTACCTTTTACCACTTTTTGGCGCTCTTGTATAGGAGAAAAACTGTAGCCTTCCAAGCTATTTACCCGGGTTCGATCCCCGGTACCCGCTCTCTTAAAAATAACCCTGTTTTCATAGGGGAAAACAGGTGTCGAACCCGAACCGGACTGCAAAGTCCGGTTTTTCGTCTTTAGGTGATTTGTTTTACCCGATGTTTTACCCGCCCCTATGAAACGAATTAGGGTGAGAATTTTTGAATTTCGACCGGACGGCACGCCGCTCTCGGGAAGCATCGGGGAACGCGCAAGCGGGGTTCACCGGAAGACGCTCAGCGTACTGGTTGCGATGCCTGGCTATTTAAAACCTTCCTCGTACGGTAGCAGTTCAATCCGTTCCCTTTTCGCCCGACGGCTCGGCACCTTTTGAACCGATTCTGACGCCGGTAGGCTGCTTTCCCTTTTTTTGACAATTCGTCGTATTTCGGGATAGCTCGTCTGAAAGAGGTGCACCAATTCGTGCAGCTTCCGGTGAATCGCGTTGTATTTTCGGATTTCCTTTCGGTCCTCATTCTGGGAAGCGAACTTGCTGATCTTGTCGAACTGCGCCGCAGCCCAATCAAGCCTATAAAGCGTGGCAAGTTTGCAGGAGATCAGCAGCTTCTCTTCGTAGAAGAAACCGCTGTCCTTCACTCGAAGCATCGTGCGAAAAGTCTCGACGTCATCGACCCATTCCCGAAAGTCCTTGCTTTTGCCGGAGCCAGGAAATTTCTCAATGAATTTGTCCACTTTCTTGAGTGCAGCATCCCGCTCTTTCTCTCCATTCAACCCCATCGCCAATCGCTTGACTGCAAGCAGCTGGATGACACGTCGCCATGTCATTCTGCGCTTCAAAAGAAGTGTCAGCTTTTTCTTCGGGCGAAAAAGGGTGAAGAACTGTCGGCACTTGTAAATGTGGTTCTCGCTGACGCGAACATGCTCATTCAGGCTTTCACCAACTTGCGAATTTCGTCTGGCTTGGCACGTTTATCCTCGCCGAAATGGCAATCAAGCAACCGTCCAGTTTCCCAATTCCCCGAAACACTCTTCAGTCGAAGTTGTCGGCACAACGCCTGCTCGTCGAGGGGTACGTGCGAGGACTTGTCGTTTTTTGATGGCTTCTTCATGCTGATTTTATCGGCAGCAGGCGTAGAGAATTACACAAGAATGATGGCCAGTATTTGGGATTAATCAATGACTGCAACGCGTTGCAATCCAGAAGCACAGTTCGATTAAGAAAAAGTAGTCCGCCCCCGGTAACTGCATTTCGATTGAAGGCGGCCCCCTGCATGATCCGCGAGATTTTGACGCCAAGACCCAGGCAATTGCGACGTGCTGAGAAATCGGCCGCTTGAAATGGGTCAAAAATCTGCGCGGGTCGTCAAAATTATTTCATCGTCAGAAAGGCAGATTCTTCCTATGAATTGTTCGCGGCTGTCTTGTACGACTCGAAAATTTTCGAAGAAATTTTTTGCGCGAACACTAACAGTCACCCTTCTCGCCTGTCCAAGAACAATAGCATTTCAGGCAGCGAGGGGGTTGCAATGTCATCCCGGACCGTATCGCTCGATTTTCAGTCGGACCCCGACGAGACACTTCTGCGCGAGGCTAAGCAGGGCAGCGAAGATGCGCTGGGCTATTTGCTGCAGCGGCATCATGATTGGATTTATCGGCGAGTCCGAACTTTGATCTGGAATGGTCAGGACGCCGACGACATCACTCAGGAAATCCTGCTTCGCATTATTTCGAGATTCAAAAGCTTTCAATGTCGATGCCGCTTCAAGTCCTGGTTACATCGACTGGTCAACAATTTTCTCCTCAACATCCTCGATCACTTGAGCACCAGGGACAAAATTCGAATTCTGTCGATTGAAGCGTTGAGCAAAGACGGCGGACCGTTTGATATTGCGGATTGTTCCACGACTGCGGTGGATGTCGGATTGCTGATCGAAGAAGCGAAAGGACGATTCATGACGGGGGTTTTGGCTTGCTTAGATCGGCAGCAGCGGTTGGTCTTTGTGCTAAGCGATTTATTGGACGCCACGGATGCCGTCGGTGCTGCGCTCTTGGACATCACGCCCACGAATTTTAGATTCGTGCTGATGACGGCGCGTTGCGATCTTCGTGAGTTTATGGACAACAACTGCGGGCTCACAAATCACAAATGCTCCTGTCGATGCCCACGGAAAACGATGCGCTACATCAAGCAGGGTTTTGTTGACCGACAAAGTCGTTTGTTCAACGTAAAGCACTTCGAGAAGGTGTCGCGGCACGCCGCCGAGAGCATATTGAAGTTGGATGAAATTGTTTCGGGACACGTAAACACACCGTCTCTCGGGACGCGGTCCTCACGCGACAATCGAACGAAACTAAAGCGAATACTCAAGAGTCCAATTTTCTGCGCCAGTTTGAACTTGCGGAAGAAGGCAAAGACCAAATCGACATAGACGCAAATACGCGCCTACACCGAAATGTCGAGACACGCGAAAATCAGTCGGCTGGGAAATTTCATGAATCAGTGGTGGGTACGGCCAAGCGCGAAGGACCCAGTGGACTCAAAGGACTTCCGCGCGATCGCGTATTTCCGGCACTCCGCGCAGGACCGTCAGGAAAATTCCGTGCCACTCCAGCGGGAACAAGTCACGAAATGGGCCACCGAGCATGGCATCACCATCACAAAGGAATTCGCGGATTGCGGAAAGTCTGGCTTGTCAACGGAGCATCGGGATGCGTTCAATGACATGCTGGAAAACTGGGTCAAGAAACGTGACGATTTCAAATACGTGCTCGTTTTAGACGTTAGCCGGTGGGGCCGGTTTCAAGACGCAGACCTTTCCGCGGCCTATTCCCAGGACTGTACACGGCATGGAAAGCAAGTTATTTACACGAGTATTGGTATCCCCAAGAAGGACGATCCGTTTTATCCCGTTTACCTTGCATTTGAGCGACATCGCGCGGCGCACTACAGCAAGGAGCTCAGCGAAAAAGTATTCAAAGGTTGCGTAAAAATCGCGCAGCAGGGATTTCGGCCCGGTGGAACGCCGCCGTACGCCCTCAGCCGAATGCTCCTGAATGAAGCGAGGAAGCCCGTCCAGATACTGAAACCAGGCGAAAGAAAGAGCATTCAAAATCAGCGGGTTACGCTGGCGCCGGGGGATGAAACGGCGCGTGGAGTCGTCCGCCGTATTTTTCAATCGTTTGTGGATGGTGCAGACGAATGCGCAATCGCATTGTCGTTAAATCGAGATCACATGCCCTCACCGGGTGGTGCGCAATGGACTGCCGGAAACGTTCGGCACATTCTGCGGAATGAAATGTACACCGGCACGATCGTTTACAACAAAACGACACAACGGCTGCTTTCTGCGAGTAAGCCGAATCCCTTCGACCAATGGGTCAGAACCCACGACGCATTCGAGGCTGTCGTCAGCCAGGAAATTTACGAGAAGGCCCAATCCGTCTTTGCGGAGCGTATCCGAATTGGAACGCGCGAGAATATGCTCGAACGCTTGAAGGCGCATTATGAAGAATACGGGTTTATCAAGGACAGCTTGATTGCAATTGATCCAAAGGCTCCGTCGGTCAGTTCTTACCTGCGCGCTTTCGGGGGTGTTGATCTGGCGTTCATTGCTGTGTTTGACGACGTTCTGACCCGAATCCGTAAAACCGTCATCGGGCAGCTGAGCGCGCTGGGTGCCTCGATTCAGGAATGGGATGACTTTTTGGTTTTGAATGAAAGTTTGACGGTGATCATTCAGCCGTCTGTTCCAATTCCATACGGATGCCGAACCTATTGGGCATTTCGTGCAGATCAACGAAAAGAAATCGACATTACGCTGGGCGTACCGTTATCAAACGGGGGGCAATTTGACATTCTTGGTTATCTCGCGCTTCCGCGCATGATCGTTAGACAAGACATCGTACGGCTCACGGGGCCGTCTGATGCAAAAGTCGAAATGTATGGCCATCACGGACTCGAACTGATTAAGGAACTCACTCAATGAGCGCCCAGATAGAGGATCAGATTGTCATTCGCCTCATGAAGGATCGAAAGTTGGCACGCATTTCGACCGATCAGATCGTCGTTGTGAATTCGCGGGATCGCGACAAGAAGCAATTTCAAGAAATCGTTCGCAGCATAAAGAACATGGACCTGCTGATTCCCGTAATTGTGAACAAACGTTACCTGTCCAAAACCGGAAAATATGAATTGGTGTGTGGCCAAGGACGCCTGATCGCCCACCGCCAACTCAATAAACTGGACATTGAAGCTGAGGTCATCGACGAAGACCGAAAACACGCGCATCTTGTGAGTTTAATTGAGAATATTGCAAGGGTCCCACCTGGGACGATTTGGTTTGCAAAAGAAGCGCTGCGGATGAGAGACTCCGGCCTCGCGTTGCAGCAAATTGCGCTCATCACCGGGCGAAGCGAATCCTATGTATACAGTTATCTGTCGCTCGCGGAAAAGGGCGAGGCCCGATTGATTCGAGGTGTCGAGCACGGCTTCTTCCCAATCGCTTTCGCCTGTCGAGTCGCAGATGCCGGAAACTCCGGCATTCAAAATATTTTGATGGATGCGTACGACGCGAACATTGTCACGACAGTCAATTTCACACAGATTAAGCGCATCCTTAATAACAGATTTCCAACCACCGATCACGGCAATGGGAACTGCAAACATCAGACCTACACCGTCGGGCAGTTGAGGCGTGACATAGCGCGCGTTACACGCGAAAAGGACTCCTATATCAGGGAAGCCGAGCGAAAAGAGAATTGCCTGTTTGCGATTGTTGGGGCACTTGAAACGCTCATGGCGTCCCCCGATTTCGTAAAACTGCTCGATGATGAAAAACTAAAAGATCGACCAACTTTGTCTGGATCGTACGCAACGTACCGCGGAATCGAACTCACGGACAGCACCGCGGAAAGAAATGGAGAACTACATCGCGATGGAAACGGAAAGTAGGGGCATCGATGTCCCAATCTCAAAGTTGGTACCCCTGCACGAACGCAAGATCGGCAAGCACTGCTATGCGCGCCTGCTCGCCAGCATTCGGGCGGTCGGATTGATTCAGCCGCTTTGCGTTTACAAAGAGGGGGATCATTTCGTCATCCTGAGCGGATACCTTCGATACCTTGCCTTGAAGGAACTGGGAGTAAAAATCGTGCCGTGCCTTCTTTTTAAAATGAAAGAAGCTTACTCATTCGACAAGATGGTCAGTCATCTATCCCCGATTCAAC
>JANXLS010001257.1 GCA_025355035.1 Planctomycetota bacterium
CACGACCGCAATTATATGGGGATGATTGCGTTCAAACCCATGCACATCGCTTCCTAAAAAAGGTTCGTCTGGACCCGAATATTCGATACTTATTGACTTATAAATCCGTACAGTAACTAAAGGTGTGTCAAGAGTTCTCAAAAGTGTTGGTATCAGCACAAATCAAAAACCAAAATTATCCCAAAAACGCGAAGTGGCCTCTATTTTTTTATCGCAACATCAAGTATTATCGTACCCATCTTTATCAGGAGATCATTAATGTCCGCTCATCGCAACACACCCCTTAATCTTGATCCCATCAATCAAGCCGCGCTTTGCGGTCTTCTGAGGTCACCGCGGACGCCACTTGCGATCTACCGCAGAGCGCAAGCAATCCAGTTACTTGCGTGGGGCACTGAGGTCGGCGAAGTGGCACGAATCGTTGGATTGCATCGGGTTAATGTTTTCCGGTTCAAACGCAGGTTTATTCAATACGGGGTGAGCGGGCTTAAAAATGCTCCACGCCAACGTCGATCACAACAGACGGGTGACACACCGGAATCGACGCCGATTCAAGCGGGGCCAAATGTTGCGGCACCGGAATATGCTGCGACTGTGCTCATCGATCCAGCATAACAAGCATGTGTTGCGACGCATCCTTTCCTTGACGATTTTCGCTCTCTTCGAAATTAGCCCGATGTTAATTAGTTTTGTGTGTTTTCCGGAGACTTCGCTTCAAGGGGGAACAGGTCGGCTTTTCCACTGCATCCCCCCAGGCTATCTATTTCCCCTCGATTTCGCTATAGGAGTCCACATCGAGTGGTGAGGAAAAAAAACCCATCAAATGACTACCGTGGCCGCGATGTTCGGGTAGCATTTTCACGCCTGCAATAACTGTTACGCGTTACAGACATTGCGTCAAGAAGGAAACGGGGGGGACTCTATGAACGATCAAAACAGGGTTCGTGCGTCAAATTCCAAGCTCAGCCCCGCGACGGTGTATTTCGGGACATGGATCACCGATTCCCGAGATTAGCTTTGAAAATGTCATGCCGGTTCGTTGCGGTCTGGCTTGCCCTCTATTCAGCCGTGCACGCCGCAGAACCGGTTCGCCCCAACATTCTGCTGATCCTGGCGGACGATCTGGGCTTCTCCGATCTGGGCTGTTACGGCGGTGAAATTCGGACGCCGAACATCGACGCCCTGGCGTCGGGCGGAATACGCTTCACGCAGTGCTACAACTCCAGCCGCTGCTGTCCGTCCCGTGCCAGCCTTTTGACGGGGCTGTATCCGCATCAGGCCGGCATTGGTCGCTTCGTCGGAGCGCCCGGCAATCAGCCGGGTTACCTGGGCCATCTCTCTGAGCATTCCGTGACGCTGGCAGATGTGCTCGGGCAAGCCAGCTACAGCACATACATGGTCGGTAAGTGGCACGTCAACGATCCGGGGCCGATCAAACGCGGCTTCGAGGAGTTCTACGGATTCATTCACGGATACGCGGTGAATTCGTGGGAGCCCGGCATGATGATTCGTCGGCCCGACGGCCGCCCCACACGCACATACGCGCCCGGCGAATATTACGCCACGAATGCGCTCACCGACTACGCGCTGGATTTTCTCGACGTCGCGCGAACGAAGAACCGACCGTGGATGATGTACGTTGCGTATCAAGCCGTGCATTTTCCGATTCAAGCGCCACCAGCGTTGACGGAAACGTACGTGCCGACGTATGAAAGAGGTTGGGACGTGCTTCGCGCCGAGCGACTCCAGCGCATGAAGACTCTGGGCATTGTCCCGAGCGATCTGTCGCTTCCGCCGCGCTCGCCGATTGACGATCTCGCGGTCGCCAAACGGCACGGTTCGATGACAGCGGACGGCATGAATCCCGCGTGGGATTCGCTAGCAGCCAAACGCCGCGCCGATCTGGCCCGGCGCATGGCTGTCTACGCCGCGATGGTCGAGACGATGGACACCAACATCGGTCGCCTGGTCGAGTCTCTCCGCCAGCACGGCGAATTGGAAAACACGCTGATTCTGTTCCTGAGCGACAACGGAGCGTGTGCGGAGTGGGAACCGTTCGGCTTCGATCTTGATTCCGCGAAATTCAAAAATCCGAAGCCCGGCTATGGAATCGACGGCGGCACACCCGGCGCGCCAAACATCCTTCGCGAAGGCGACGCGCTGAAAGCGATGGGCGGCTCCGACACGCTGTTCAGCTACGGCTGCGCCTGGGCGAATCTCTGCAACACGCCGCTGTGGCTCTACAAGCATTACGCGCACGAAGGCGGTATCCGCACGCCGCTGATCGCTCACTGGCCCGCGCGGATCGGCAAAGGCGAGTGGCGGCCGCAGGTCGTCCACCTCATGGACATCATGGCGACCTGCGTCGATGTGTCCGGCGCAAAATATCCCACTACATTCGCGGGCCACGACATCCTGGCGATGGAAGGCCGAAGTCTGATACCAGCGCTGCTGAACCAGCCGACTGAACCGCGGACGTTGATCTTCGAGCACGAACACAACGCCGCGATCCGGCAAGGTGATTGGAAGCTGGTCGGCAGAGACGTGCTCGCCCGCGATGGCGTGAAGCGGGATAGCCGTTGGGGCCTGTATAACTTGGCGAACGATCCGTCCGAACAGCACGATCTATCCGCGGACCATCCCGAGCTTGTCGAAAAGCTTTCGAAAACTTTTCTTGATGAAGCGCATCGAACGTTCGTCCTGCCGATGCCGTGAGCGGTTCGTTGACTCCACGAAAAAGTGCGGCCCGGAAATAGTCCGCATAATGCTGTTTGGGTCCCATCCGAGGGGGGATGGATTAACCCCTCCCCCGCACACGCGATAGGGTCGCGCGCGCGAGGCTGTTTTTTATAGTTGGTGGCTTAGCGTGAAATGAAAACGCAACGTATGAGGCGCGAAAGTACACCGGGTTATTAACAGAATTAATGCCTATTCTCGCTTTAAATAGGTACGTTGCGAATCATTGGTACACCGAAGCAGGTTTCCCACTCGTTCATAAACATCTTCACCGCGTAGCCATCGCAAGATCAAATATCTACCATCCTTGGCTACGCTCCACCTGTGCTCGGGGATGATTTTCTCTTGATCCTGCTGAAAGGAACCGTCTTCGAACAACCTTATTTTATTCACAAGTTTCATTTGCGAATCAAATGCTTGGAAAGTGCCCGTACACTCCGCCTTCAGCAGCGGTGGAATTTTCAATGTTCGATTCCCCGGATTCGATTGCGCGTTCGGTTCAACTTTTTCTACAATTGTACCATTCGAAGCTTTAATTCCCCCGTCGACAACCTCGACTTTGCAATGAATATCGGTGAAGCCGTCACGCGCCAACGCAATATCGTTCCAACCCAATGGAAGATTGATCTTACAGGGTGTTTCACCGCGCCGCGTCTCGATTGAAATGGCTGGATTACCATTCACAAACACTTCCCATCCTGTTTCAAAGACGACCTCTACATTCGCTGACCGTGAGCTTTTCGAATCTTTCGAGTTAACGGTTTCTACAAATGGAATGAGCTCGATAGATCGAAAAATCACCTTATTGTCGTGATGCAAGATTCCGAGGTGTTTCGGATCACGTAATTTCCAATCCGAGTTGATACTTAAACTATCGTCAGGCTCAGTGACCTGCGCGATCTCACGATCGTCGAACAGGGCGGTCGTCGAATTCTTCCGCATCCGAATAACAGACGTATGCCACACTCCATTTTTGATCAATGTACCATTGAATGCGGTTACATTTCTGTCGAACGGGACCTTCCCTATGTATTCGAAGCCCGACATTTTGCCTTTTCGACCGTCCATCATCCAAGAAAACTCGTTGCCGGATCGATGCACAATTTGCCCGACTGCGTCGTTTCCCTCAGAACGCATGAAGACAATTTTGAAATCGTATTCTAGCGGGACAGTAAATGGAATTTCGAGCCGCGCAGATCGATCATTTTCGGTTACGAGAACATTGCCGGAGAAGCCCCATCTCCCGGAAACTGCATCAGTCTGGGGTCGAATTTTTGCCAAAAGGTCAATCTGTTTTCCAGTAGCCGGCGACGTAGCAAAGTGCTTTATGCGCCTGTAGAAATTACTCTCCCTTTCGATGAAACAATCAGGGTCTTTTATCCGGCATGTCGATTGCCCCCATTCATTATCGAAGTGAAGGACGAACAGATTCTCGTTTAGAGACCACGTCCCTCTTACCGTACTGCCGCGCTGCAATGTAGAAAGTGTCTTATCTTCGTGAAGCGTGATAAATAGATCATCACCTCTGCTCCACCGCCCGATCGGATTGAATGTTTGGGAAACAAGTGTGCCGTTGACCTGCTTTTTCAGAATTTCGGGGAGAGCTTTTATGGCTTTTTGCTGATACTCAAGGGATTTGCGCTGAGCGTCCAGGCTTATGGGTGATCCCACGAATCGATCGGCGACTTCGAAGTATCGGATAGCGATCAATAAGAATTCAGTGGGACGCGACTTGGCAAACGCATCGGCGCGCGCCAGATACTGTTCCGCTTCGCTAGCGGCTGGCGCTTTCTTCTCCACCGCCGTCAGATGGCCCGAGACTGACAATTCTTCATCCTTCAGGAAAGCCTCAATGTCGGCGTAAGACATCTTCTTCTTGCACCAGTAAAGATACGAGTTCATTTCCACGGCAAGATCGGTCTTCCCCTCGCTTTCAAATTGCGCCGCAGCCTTCGCGAAGTTTCGCGCAGCCGTAACGATCGCGGCCGGATTCGATTGCGATTCTTTCAGCGCCTCGATGCCCTTCTGCCGGAGTCCCGCGGCGCCTTCGGCTGGAAATCCGGTGCGTGCCAATACGAGCAGCATAATCAGGAACGATGCAGAGATCGGAAAACGATAAGTGGTCTTCATGAGTCGCTCCGGTTAAAGCGCGGAAAGTTCGCGTTCGGAAGCGGCTGATCGGCGGAAAAAAAAAGAGCGCCGGTCCAAGCCGCCGCTCCATGTGGCCCCGGCCAAGGGGCATAAGAGAACAGCGAACTTGGCCGACGCCCCATTGCTGGGGCGTGGCTCAAGTCGCTGCTTCTCTTATTCAAGAGCCCATTGGGCTCAGGTTGGCCGTTCACATGGAAGCAGATACTTGCGCTCACGCGCAATTCAAATTGTCACATCGCTGTCAGTTAACTCATCAGACTCCTTTTAAAGCTTGATCAGGTTAAACATCTTCCGTCCTCTGTATGTTGCGCACCGGGCCTTCGATTTTTGCCGAAGCAACATCATCCGGTCGATCTTCAAATCGACGCTCCATTATCTACACCGACGCGAAAAGTAAAAGAAAAAGTGCCACGAGTTGATGAGTGGGTCGGACGAGCGCGATTACGACTTACATCGGCATTCAACTTTTCCCGGTCGCTCGCTGAATTCAAACTCAATGAAATTAGCTTTCCTTGCCGCCACAGTGGAATCGTTGTATCTTGCGCTCACTTTCTCCATCGAATTGTGAGGCAATCGTGCCGCGCGAAGCCAAACCGTTGTTGCGTCCCGACGTACTGTACCCGCACCTGAAGGCGTTTACGCTGCCGCCGTCCGTCGATGCGTTGCGCCCGAAATTGAAGCAATGGGTCACGCTGCTGGCTTCCGAAAACGCGATGAAGGAGACGGAGCTTCGCGCGGATTTCTTCACGGACATTTTCAAATCGCTGCTGGGGTATCGCGGGCCTGTCG
>JANXLS010000058.1 GCA_025355035.1 Planctomycetota bacterium
TTCGCCGTCATTTTTTTGCAGCAATTGCGCGCGGTTTTCGTCAGAGAAGCTTAGTGAGAACGTGTCGTGCCGACGCACCGCTCGCACTTCGCGGCGAAATCTCTGCGACATGAAACGGATCGCGGAGAATACGTTTGTGCATCGTGTGCACGTTTATTTGATGAAAAGGGAGAGGCAGATTCATGAAGACGATTTTTGCGGCAATGTGTATGTTGGTGGCGCTCGGATTTTGCACGAGCACCATGGCGGCTGATGACAAGAAGATGAAGAAGGAAGCACCGGTGGATGGTTCGGTGGTGACGATCACGGGCATGATGGCCGTCAAAGCCAAAGACGCCAAGTCCGACGTCGTTTGTCGCTTGACCTCGGGCAAGAACAAGACCGATTTGATGTACAATTTGGTTGCCACTGGCGAAGTCGCCAAGCAGATCGAAACAATGCGCGCGGAAGGCGACAAGGTCAAGGTCACCGGCAAGGTCACGGGTGACAGCATTGCGGTCGATAAGATCGAAAAAGTTGTCTACATGAAAAAGTAGGGACGGAAGTGCCGAGTGGCGAGTGACGAGTCCCAAGGTCTGAGTGATGAGTGCCGAGTCGCGTTGCGTGACTCGGCACTTTATTTTTTTCGGTTCCCCCACCCCGTCTGCCGACGAAATTCTACCGAGGTCGATGCGCGCCGCGACGCAAATGCTGCCGGGTGCATCGAACCGTGGCGAACTAAGAACCTATCCCAAAACTCGGCGCGTCCAGATGCGCCGCGCCGGGCAAGTGGACCGAGGAAGTCGAGCGCAGCGTATTGAGACAAATACGCTTAGGGCCTGTAAAATAATAAACTGAAGAAGTCCACCGCGTATTTCGGCCTGGGTCGAGGCGGACGCGAAGGAAGATATACGAGCGTATCTCTGACTGAGCGTTCAACGAAGAGCCAGGCCGAAAGACGCAAGCAATTCTTCAGTTTATTGTTTTACAGGCCCTAATCAATCAATTCAACAGATCGGCGATGCGTTCGCCGATCGCGAGCGAGGCAGTGGCTGCCGGCGAAGGCGCATTCAATACGTGGACAGCGTGTTCATCCCGTACGATCTTGAAATCATCGACCAATGAACCATCATTCAACAGCGCCTGAGCCCGCACACCGGCTCCGAAGCTCTCGATGTCGTCGCCTTTAATCTCTGGAACGAGTTTTTGTAGCGCCCTGACGAACGCCGTTTTGCTGAACGAACGCAGCGTTTCGGAAATTCCAACTCGCCAGTATTTCGCCGCCATCCGCCAAAATCCCGGATAGGTCAGCGATTCGAACGCATCGCGCGCGTCAAACGCATAATCCGCATAGCCTTCCCGCTTCAGCGCCAACACCGCATTCGGTCCCGCTTCCACTCCGCCCGATACCATCCGCGTGAAATGGACACCGAGGAACGGAAAACGCGCATCCGGCACGGGGTAAATCAAGCCCTTCACAAGTCGCTGCGCCGCCGGTTTCAATTGATAATATTGCCCGCGAAATGGAACGATTTTCGCATCCGGCTTCGCGCCGCTCAGTCGCGCCACGCGATCCGAATGCAAACCCGCACAATTGATCAGCGTCTTCGCTCGGAATTCGTTCGTCGTCGTCGCGATGATTTCTTCGCCATTCGAATCTCGGCGAATCGACAGGACCTTCGTACCGGTGAATACAGATCCGCCCTTTACTGTTATCAACTCGGCATATTTTTGTGCGACAGCAACGTAGTCTACGATTCCGGTCGATGGCACCCACAGCGCTCTGATTCCCGCCGCGTGCGGCTCGATTTCGCGAATGCGTTCCGGCCCGATTTCTTCAATGCCCGCAACCGCGTTCGCCTTGCCTCGGCGAAACAACTCCGCAAGCGCGGGAAGTTCCGCTACGGTCGTCGCGACAACAATCTTTCCGCAGATGTCGTGCGCGATCCCATATTCTTTGCAGAACTCGACCATCCGCCGCGCACCTTCAACGCATGTCAGCGCCTTCGCTGAACCCGGTTTGTAATACAACCCTGAGTGAATCACGCCGCTGTTGTTGCCGGTCTGATGGCTGCCTAACGTCTGTTCCTTTTCGAGCACACAAACCGTCGTCCCGGGCTTTCGCGTGACGATCGCCAGCCCTGTCGCAAGCCCGACAATGCCGCCACCCACAATTGCAATTTCGCAGTTCATCCGATTCGACGACTCCACTAAAAATATCCCGCTTTCAATACCCCCACTTAAAGCGGTTTTCAAATGTCTGCAGACAAATCTGCTTACGGCGGGCTGCGCGGTACTTCGTCAGACTCGCTTAACGTAGTCTCCAAATACGTTTCGCTCGTCTTCCTCGTCCCGTTTGCCCGGCGCGGCGCATCTTTGTCTCCATCCATTTGAAAAACGCTCTAAGCAATAGCATTTCGCTTTCGTGTCTCGATCCACGTGTGCAGAGACGATTTTAAGTTCGATCGATTCTGCTTTCCATACTGCACCGGTTGGTGCGCGGGGAGATTGCTTTCGCGCAGCATTTTTTGAATTTCACGCCGCGCAACCAATTCGTGGATCAAGTCGTCCGTAAAATGTCCGCCCGAAAAATTCATCGCCTCAACACGATTCTTGACCACACGTTGAGCCAACAACAAATCCGCTGTCATCACGAGGTCGCCCGTTTTCGCGTTGTTAACGATCCAATCGTCGGCTGCATCGAAGGCACCTTCAACCACCTCCATGCGCGCATCGCGGCTGGATGCAATGGCCGGGATCGATTTGTTTGCAATGAAAATCGGAATCAAGCCATGGCGTTTGGCGACGAAAATAATTTCGTCCCGGGCTGGGCAGGCATCGGCGTCGACGTAAATAATCACGGAATTTTTCGAGTAGTGAAGTGGGCTTTTAAAAGCGCGGCATTCATCGGTATCACGTGCCTGTTTCGAGACGCTTCCACAGCTTTTCGTCGAGTTCCGGCACGGCGAGAAAACGTTTCTGCTCGGTTTTAATATCGTATTTGACGCGGCGGAATTGAACTGTATTTGCGTCTGTGTCGAGTATGACGTAACAGCCTTCCGGGTTGTTATCGCGCGGTTGCCCGACGGAACCAATGTTGACCAGCGTCTTCAGGCCGTCGGGAAGCCGGAACGTCATATCTTCCAATTCGTTCGGCTTGATCCACTGAAAATCGCTGGTGACAACTCCCGGTTTGTGACTGTGTCCGCAAAAACTGAGAACATCGATATGCTCGAAAATATCAGTCGCTTTTTGCGATAGCCCGAAGCCAATATCAGCGAAATCGGCTTCTTCAACGTATTCGTAAAGTGGATCGCGGGGAGAAGCGTGTACATAAAGCGTTGTTTCTTCCTTGCGCGCGGCCGGTTGATCGGCGAGCCAGTTCCAGCGCATGCGCTTGGCGGACAGACTGTACCAATGGGGCTTCAAAACGTTGCGCTGCCAGTCGATCGCTGCTCGGGCATACCGATTAAATCCGACTGCAACGCTCATGAACAGCGCAGCATCGTGATTGCCACAAAGCGTCCATTTACACGCTGCTTTAACGATGTCGATGCATTCAACGGGATCGGGACCGTAGCCGCAGATGTCGCCTAGGCACACGATGTCGTCCAATCGCTGCTTGCGGCAATCGTCCATGGCTGCGCGCAGGGCGATCAGGTTCCCGTGAATGTCCGAGATAATGGCTCGTCTCATGAATGAGTGAGGACGCTCTCAAGTGGATGAACGGCCAATCGCTCCGTCCATCCCGATCCCAATAAAAATTTCACACACTACTGCTTCAAACACGGACGTCTTTGATCTTCTACTACCGGACAATTCGTCCCGACTTGCTTTTGTTTCTTCGCCCTTCCAAACCCAGCAACCGTTTCAAATCCATCTGCTCTTCGAGGCTCGCGATCGCCCGGGCGATCATCGCCGTGCGGGTCGGGGCGGGTCCATACTTTGCGTGAGCCAGATACGGGATCGTCGCAGAAATCTTTATTTTTGCAATACGCTCTATTTCAGCGCGCGTTTCACCCGCCAAATTTGCATCCGCTGCATGTGTCACGCTCATCACAACCCCGGCCAGCGGAAGTGGAGAACGTTCTATTTCCCGTAACGATAAAAGCGTGTGGTTTATCGTACCCAAGGCCGCGCGACAAACCAGCAAAATTGGAAATCCAAGCTGAACGGCGAAGTCCAAAACCAGCGTATTCTCATCCAACGGAGCCAGCAACCCGCCCACTCCTTCCGCGATCACCGCCGTATGACGGGAGCACAATTCCGCGGCAGCCCACCGAGCAAGGTTCATGTCGGCTTCGAGCCCTTCATGCCGGGCGGCGATCGTCGGCGCAACCGGAAGTCTGAAGCGAAACGGACAAATGCGTTCGATCGGTTCACACCGATCCGACGCTTCGTACAATCCAACCGAGTCCGACCACTCTCCTGAAACTTCACCCGTCGCGACGGGCTTGAATCCGACTCCATCGATTCCCGACGCGCGAAGCCAACGGACAAGCGCACACGAAACAAGCGTCTTGCCGACGCTCGTATCCGTTCCCATCACAAATAGGCCCAGCGTGTCTTGATTCATTCAACCGCTCGTTACATTTGATGTCCAAGCGTTCGCGTCACTTCGCATTGAAGCAATTTTCGCGATCAAGTTTGATTTATCGACTTTTCATCGCCGGTTTAGAAGCACGTTTTGCCGGAGTCGTTATTTTTTTTGCGAGCGGCGCCTTTTTCACCGCTTTGACGGCGGGGGGCTTCACTGCCTTCGTCGGTTTGGCCGGAGCGCCCTTGGCTGCGAGCGTTACGGCGGGAGCAACTTCTTTCTTGGCGGGCTTGGCTGGCTTCTTCAACCGCAGCGATTCAGCTTTCAATTGAATCAGCGTTTTGAATCCGGCATAGTCGTGATCGTTCTTGATAGGAGTTCGAACGCACTTCGCTCCACCCTGAACTTTCGCTTTGGCGAGACGGCGTTTCAATTCAGCATCCAGGGTCGCCGTTTTCAACATGGCTTCCATTTCTTTGCCCAATTGAACCGATGCTTCAAACTGGCCAGGAAGCAGGTGAAGGGTGCAGAGCGTATTCTTCGCTCCGATCAGGTACCGCACCGCCCAACCCCAAGTGGGACCATAATAGAAAAGTCCACTGGTCGCGCCTTGCACGGTCGCGAGGTGGCGTTCGACTTCGCTGTACCGTTTGCGCCCCAACGGGTCCAACAAACTAACGAGTCGTGCTCGGGTCGGCTTGGGATCTTTCTTCAGAAAGGGATGAGCCGAACCGTTCTTCGAATCTTTACCAAAGCCGTTGATCACCACCGAGCCCTCCTCGAACGTACATGAAAATTAAAACAACATTGTACTCGAAATGAACTTGAAAACAAAGGCCGGAATGATAACAGAGCGCAAATGATTGAAACTCACGTCTCGTGCACTTCGTTTCTGAGTCCCAAACACGTCGTGTTTGACCGCGATTCCGACCGATATTATTTCGCCTGAACGAAGCGCAATACGCTATCGCGCGATTGACGGCTCCATCTCTTTGTCGGATACTGACGCTTGATGATTCGCTATTGAGTTGTCTCCGCCATGCGGAATGACTGTCGTGAAGCACTCGTAGAAATTGACCCTGATGCCCACCCCTCCCCGCGCAGCACTGCTCTCGATCGGCGATGAAATCCTTCTGGGGGAAATCGTTGACACCAATCGCCCGTACATCGCCCAACGGCTGTTGACGCTGGGGATTCCTGTCGTTCGAGCCGAAACGATCAGCGATGAAATCGACGAGATCGCTTCGTCGTTTACGCGCGCGCTGGGTTATGCCGACGTAATCATCGGCACCGGTGGATTGGGGCCCACCGACGACGATCTGACGTGCGCCGGTCTCGCCAAAGCGCTGGGCCTCGACCTGGTCTTCTTCGATGAAGTGATGGTCCAGATGGCCGAACGCCTCAAGCGTCCGGTCGCAACTCTGACGGGCAGCAATCGAAAGCAGGCGCTTCTACCGCGTGGAGCCACCGTCTTACGCAACGATTGGGGCACCGCGCCGGGGGTGTATCTGCGT
>JANXLS010000011.1 GCA_025355035.1 Planctomycetota bacterium
AACCTGGCCAGCGTCAACCTGCAAATGAAAGCAGCGCGCCGCCGTTGATCAACTTGCATCCCGACAGCCTCCCATTACATTGCATGAACCATGTCAACACCTCGCTCACTTCTTCCGCTCATCACACTAATTCTCTTTTCATCCATCGCCTCGCTCCTCGCCGCCGACACATTCGAGCGCAAGCCCATTCGCATCATGCCCGTCGGCGATTCCATCACCGAAGGCGGCAAATCCTTTTCGACATACCGAGTGCTCTTGTGGGAAAAACTGACCGCCGCCGGCTACGCGTTTGAATTCATCGGCTCAAAAAAGAGTGATTCCAAACAGGGTCCGCTGGCGCATGAAGGCTACGGCGGCAAAAACGCGGAGTTCCTATCCGTCACCGCAGTGACCTATTTCAAGACGCACCCCGCAGACATCGTCCTGATTCATGCCGGACACAACTACGCCGCAGACGACAGACCCGTCGGTAAAATCATCGCCGCCACCGAAAAAATGATCACCTCGTTTCGCGCTGACAATCCAAATGTAACGATTCTTCTCGCGCAAGTCATCACCAGCGGGAAATTGCCGAAATACAGCTACATTCCGGAACTCAACGATGCCATTGCAAAACTCGCTGAACGAATGAATACTGCCGCGCAGCGGATTATTCTTGTCAATCAGGCCGACGGTTTCGATTGGAACAAAGACACCATCGCCGACCACGTCCATCCCAATGAATCCGGCGCGGAGAAAATGGCTGCAAAGTGGTTTGACGCACTTTCGAAAATAATGCCAAAATCGAAGTAGTCTTACGATCCCAGCAACAAAACGCGCCGCTCCATTTCCTTCAGCGGCATCAGGTCGCCTTTTTTTGAAGCCACCGACATCCCGTCGCGATAAACGCCCACCGCGTCCGCTTCTCGCCCCAGCATCTCCAGCGCTTTGCCCCGTGCGAGAAACGCCGCTGAATTGTCTACCTGAACCGTGCACGATTTCGACAACACGCGCTCCGCGCCTTCCCAATCGCCCAGAACCGACAAGGCATTTCCCAATCCAAACAACGCCATCGCGTCGTCCGGATCGAACTCCAGCACTTCCTCAAACATCGCCCGTTTGCGTTCGGCGTCCGCTTTCTTCTTCGCGAGTTCCTCCGCCGCAACCTGCTCCGCCTTCTTCGCCCCGGCAAAGCGCCCGAACTGTTTGACGATCCCCTTCGCCTTCTCCTCTTCCGCGGCAACTTTGTCGCCCAGCTTCATATAAAAAAGCGAGAGATTCGTATGTACCATCGGCTCGTTCGGAGCGACTTCCTCAAGGCGTTTAAAAATATCGATCGCTTCCGTAAACTTACCCGTCCGCCCCAACAACACGCCCAACGCTTCATACCCGTCCGCAAACGAAGGGTCCAGCCGCAGCGCTTCTTCCAACAACTCCTGCGCTTGCGCATCGTCGCCAGCCGCAAAAAACCGAATCGCCCGATCATGCAAAAACGCTACGCGCGAAGCCGTGTCCGCCGCGCGAAAGAACGGCAGCAACCGAACTTCTGCGTCGAGTAACGAACCTTCCCGCCCACGAATCTTCAGCTTCGTACCCGGCGTCCGATGCGCGCGATCCAGATAAGCGAACGCAATCGGAGCATCGAAAACAGGCGAATACGTTCGCGAAGCTATGCGCCCGATTTTCGTTCCATTTTCAAGAATAAGATCCGCAGCGTGTTCCGGAAGCCGTTCGTTGAGTGCGCTAAGTATGCTCGAAAATCGGTCTTCAACTGCGCTCGGTTTGTATGTGTTCCCCGAGAACAGGAGCCCGCGTAAAACGAACGGCACGGAACCATAGGTACGGATGCGCGCAATGACTTCCTGCCCGAGGTAGCAGCCCTTCGAATAACTGACCACCTGCTGCTC
This sequence comes from Planctomycetota bacterium, assembly GCA_025355035.1. Lineage (GTDB taxonomy): Bacteria > Planctomycetota > SZUA-567 > H5-PLA8 > H5-PLA8 > JANXLS01. The sequence continues at coordinate 1,887 of JANXLS010000011.1, forward strand.
AAGACCCGTCTCCGGCAGAACAAGTTTGCCTTCCTCAGCGTCAAAACCCATGCGGACCACTCCCGCTTCAATGCGCAGAGCATCCAATGTCTCGTCGATCATATCGTGAAAAAGAATGTCGAATTCCGCACCCAGCTTCTCCGCGGCACGATCCAGAATCTCATCCAACATGTCGCTCTCACGCGGTACCGCGAGGATGTACCCGGGGTCTCCCGTCAGCGACCGTACGATGACAACCGACCCGCTCAGCGGCCCATTTTCAAAATGCCGCAGATCGTATTCTTTCAGATCGATCCACGATTGCGATTCTGTCAAAGTTCCCTTCAAGGGGCCAAAAATGGACTCGCAATCCTGCGCAGCGTTGGGCCCTTGGAAGGCGACCCAATGATACTGTTCCGAAACGTCGTCCAGCGTGACATCTTCAACAACCGCATACTTCCCCAAATCGGCCAACAACGTTTCTTTTTGATGCTCAGCGTCCTCGCCTTCAATAACGATTAAATACGCAGCCGGTTCTTCCTGCAACCGGTGCAGCGAAAAATAGCCAACGAGCGACCCAGTCCGAGTGACGCGAGCGCTCAGATTCCCTTCCCCGGATTTTAGAGTCCTGACTTCGTTGGTGAGTTGGCTGTGAAGAAACGATCCCGCATCGGCCCCGCTCATTTTGATCGCGCATAACCGCGTCGAATTGTCGCGAACATCGTCCTTGGAAATATGCCCGCGAAGAACTGCCAGAAATCCCTTTTCGCGGCATCGCTTGATGGATTTCAATGTTGAAAAAAGTTTCATATCGGTGTCCGATTTATGGGCGGCGAATAAAACAGGATTGTCTCAGAACGAGCATCCAAGACGTTTCGTCGCCGTTCTCCGTGCCTCTGCGTAGTTGCAAGAGACAAAAATCACACCGAAAAACTTTCCCCGCAGCCGCACGTGTTCGTCGCATTCGGGTTGCTGAAAACAAACCCCTTCCCAGAAAGTCCCTTTTGGAAATCCAGTGAAATGCCGCGCAGATACACCGTGCTTTTGCGGTCAAGATACACATTGAATTGCGGGTACGCAACGACTACATCGCCGTCCTTCTTGACATCGAATTCCAACTTGTAGGAGAATCCCGAACACCCGCCGCCTTTAACTCCAAGCCGCAACCCGACGCCCGGCTTGTCGCCTTGTTCGACAATCAACCGCTTCACTTCAACCTGAGCATTCTCTGTCAGAGAAACAATCGGCTTGTCGCCCAGCGCTGCCGCTGCTTTCGATGCAGCTGCTTCTACAACGGGCACCGCCACCGGAGCCGGCTTTGCCGCTTCTGCTTTGACCGCGATTTCGTGCACGTCGCCCAAGCGTGTGATGCTCGTCACATCCCCGCGCGGAATCACGAGATGGTCGTACTTTTTCCACACACCAAACTTCGCCGCGCGCTTGACGTAGTCCGCCTTCGATTTGCCATTTGCACCGTCTTCGTGAATATCCGCATCGACCAGAATCACCTTTTCCTGATCCTCGTCGTCGCAACGACCGACATACACCTTCGGCCCCTTCGTATCCACTACGACCGTGATGCCATGCAACGCGCTTTTGTTGTCGTGAAATGTACCCATAAAGAAAGTTCCGAGTTCCGAGTGCCGAGTTCTGAGTGCTGAGTGCGAAGCGCCAACCGCCGTTCCTCGGCACTCAGTACTTAATCCTGCCGTCAACAGTTCTCGTCGAAGGCCTTGACCAATTCTGCAGCGATCGATTTCGGATCGCGGCCTTCGATCATGTGGCGCGGCGTGAAGTGAACGAGTTCACCTTCCTTAAAAAGCGCCACGCACGGGCTGCTTGGCGGAATGTCCGCAAAATACGATCGCGCTTTCGCGACCGCTTCCGTGTCCTGTCCAGCGAATACAGTTGCAACGCGCACAGGCTTCTTTCCGTGCTGCAACGACAACTTGACGCCGGGACGAGCTCCGCCTGCAGCACAACCACAGACCGAATTCACGATGATCATCGCCGTTCCGCTTTTATCCGCCATAAATTTGTCTACTTCAACAGCCGTCTTCAGTTCCGTGATTCCGGCGGACGTCAATTCCGCGCGCATGGGGGCAACAAGTGCTTCGGGGTAAGGCATGGATCGACTCCTGATTCTTAAATTCTTCAAAAAACAACGCTTCCATAGGCTGGTAAGTCTACGAATGAAGACGCGAGAAGCAAGCGTTTTGCTATCGAATTCCCGGGCGCAAAAAACGACTGCAATTCATCTGCGTTCGTCTGCGTTCCCATCTGCGTTTAAATGAACCCGTTCAATCCTCAAAGCATGCTATGTCACAATCGGCCCATCCAGCGAATGCAGTCCCGACGGATTGATCCGAATTTCGCGGGTGCTGAGTTGCACCGCCAGCGCGTACGCCGAGAAGAAACTGTCCGGCTGCACCGTCCCCTTCCACGCAATGTCGAACGCCGTTCCGTGATCCGGCGACGTCCGGACAATCGGCAAACCCATCGTCACATTCACGCCCGTATCGAACGCCAACATTTTGAACGGAATCGATCCTTGGTCGTGATACATTGCGACGTGGCATCCGAACCGTTTTAACGCGTTCGGAGTAAACGCGGTATCCGGCGGCAACGGTCCATCGACATGCATGAATAAATCCGAAATCTGCTTCTTCGCCGGCGCGATGATCCGGATTTCTTCGTCGCCAAACAACCCCTCTTCGCCCGCGTGCGGATTCAATCCGAGTAACGCCAGTCGTGGGGATCGTCCGCGGATCGCCGTGATCGTGTTCGACGCCAGTTCCGCCACTTCAACGATCCGTTCGATCGTCAGCGATTCCGCCACCGTCCGCAACGATTGGTGACACGTCACAAACG
>JANXLS010000084.1 GCA_025355035.1 Planctomycetota bacterium
TGAAGAGCTCGGCCATCAGCCGGTCTTGGCGCACAATTATCCCGACGCGCTGTTGAAAGCGTTGGACCATTTCCCGGCGATGTTTGTCATCTGCATTTCGCCGAACGATCCTGAATGCTGGAAGTTCTCTGACCGCATTCGCTCCAACAAGTCGCTGCGGAGCTTTCCGATTCTGTTCATAGGCGGTACGACGATTTCGGATTCCGACACTGAAAATGCGGTGAATTATTATGCGCAGGGAATTCTTGCGCGACCCCTGCAATACGAGACGGTCAAGAAAGAAATCGAACGCATTCTGCAACGTACGCTCTAATGGTGGCAGCGCGGTTTTAACTCCAGATCAAGAGAATGCGCTGGCTCACGGTCAGCGCATTTTTCATTTGATTCTGGGATTAACAGTGTCTGAAGTTCACTCCACAATAGACTGTTTTTCCTACAGTCGACGCAACTCGTTTTGCAAATTGCAATTCTGTTTTGATTTCAACCGGTTTTGAATTTCACATTTTTCTTTTTCAATTATCCTATCGCCCTCCTGATTGCAGCATGTCTGGTGGGTTGAAAACGCAATGCCTTTTGTCTCTCCGTTCGAGTCCGTCACGCGCCTCCCGGCGCTCATTCCGTTTCTGAAAGAAGGCGGTTCGCGGGTTCACGCCGTGGTTCATGGACTGATTGGATCGTCGCGCTCGCTGGCGGCGGCTGCTATCGGTTTGGCGCGTGAAAACGCGGCGCGTCGTCCCCAAGAAAAAGGTTTCCGCTCGCGCATTGTCCTGATCGCTGTGGACGGACCCGAAACGGCACTGGATACGGTCGCTGATCTGCGCGCCTTCCTGGCGTGTGAAGAAGCGGTGGAAGCCGCGTTGAAACCGCGCGCAAAAAAACTCACCGAAGAAGAACGGTACGTCAAGACGATCAACAGCGAGGAAAAGTGGGCGGACGTTGAACGTCCGGCAGCCGACTCGATGCCCGAACATCTCAAAGTCGGACTGCGCCTCGAAACGGCGCTCTTTCCGGCATGGGACGTGTTGCCGACGGAATCCGATCGCCCGGAAGGCCTGACGCTCGCCGGACGCCGAAAAGCGACCGAACGGCTGGCTGAAATCAAAGCCGGCATTAATGCGCCGCCGCAATGCCTGGTTCTGCTTGCGCCCATCGCGGCGTTGCAACAGCCATGCGAATCTCCGGCAGATACAGGGCGAAAAATTGTGCTGCGAACCGGCGACGAGCACGACCCGATCAAGCTTGGACGGTTGCTCGCGGAATCGGGTTACGACCGCGTCGGGCAGGTGGAAGTGCGGGGCGAATACGCGTTGCGCGGCGGAATCCTCGATATTTTTCCGTATACGTCCGACACGCCGTATCGCGTGGATTTTTTCGGCGAGACGATCGAGAGCATCAAGCCGTTCGATCCGA
>JANXLS010000129.1 GCA_025355035.1 Planctomycetota bacterium
GTCCTTCCAACGCCGCTTTCGACTTTCGCATACCGAGCGCTTCAGCCGCGTAGTACCGCACCAAATTATATTCATCGTTCAGGGCGGAGATGACTTTCGCTTTCGTCTGCGGATCGTTTCCGAAATCCAACTGACGGGTCAGCAACCAAACGGATGCAGCGCGCATAAATTTGTTTGAACTGTCGAGCATCTCGCGCAATGTTGCGCTATCGTCCGCATTCAACAGCGGTTCCAGAATATACGTATAGTCCATCCACGTGTAGCGATCTGCTTTGTCGAGCGCTTTGACGATCCCGGGAATGGCGCTCCGATCTCGGCGCAACGAAAGTGCGCGTGCCGCCGTTTCGCGAATGCGCGCTTCTGGCGAATCGTTCAACAACCGCAACAGCGCGGCGTTTCCATCTTCCCGCGCGCTGAGAGCAACGATTGCCGACCGCAGCAAAGTGTAAGGCGAATTTGCGTCATCCAATTTTTGCGTGTCCGCATCCGGCGGATCAGCCTTCAGCCCGGCATCAACAAGATCGTTCAAATACTTCAAGCTCTCCGTCTCGTTGTTCGCCATCGCCAGGCTGAGAACGCCGAGTCGCTTCAGTGGATCATTTGCCGCTACAGCATTCGACTTCAGCCACGCGACAAGCGCTTTTGCTCCCGCACTTTTTGCATCGTTACTCGCGCCCAACGACACCACGATCAATGCTCGCGTCAGCGGGGTCTCGGAATCCGATTTCGCGACGAGCCGCTTCGTTAATTCCGTATCCAGAACGGTCGATCCGATTGATCCCAGCAAACCTCTCGCTCGATCCCGAGATCGATTTTGCGCGATCAATTTTTTCCAAAACGCGTCATCCGCTCCGCGCTCGTTCAACAAGACGTTGAATGCAGCTTCTGAAATCTCGCTGTCCGTTGCAACGGTTTGAGCTTCAAGTTTCACCGCGCGCGCTGCGTCGTCGAGCGATTCGAGCACATGCAGTTTTCCTGCTTCGCCGGGATAGATGGCGAACGGATTCGACGGTGTCGCAACGGCAAGTGGCTTGAAATTTTTCCGTTCGCCACTCCACCATCCGCGCAAATGTCTGCGCGCATCAACCTGGTCGGAATGCGGTTCGTTGATCGAGAACCCGAACGTCCGCGCCGAAATCGAATACAACACCTTGCCGCTGTCCGAAGGTTCAGAATTGCCGCGCCCGGAGATTCCGTCCAAAAGTGCATCGATACCATCCGCACGCGAAAACAATCCGGACGCTGTTTCCGCGCTGCGTCGTATTCCGGAATCGCGATCCGCTAATTGAGCGCGAATCAGCGGCCAGCAGATAGTCGCCAATCGCGGACTGCGCGCG
>JANXLS010000158.1 GCA_025355035.1 Planctomycetota bacterium
GAACATCCACCCGTGAGATCGTGCTGCTTTTGGCGGATTTGTTCGCCAACGCAAATCGTGGCCAGCGTCGTCATCCTTCTCGAAGGCTCAGACACGTTGACAACCCTCGAATGCATCGCCGTCGAACTCCCAACCCGCTAGAAAACCGTCAATTCCCATCCAAAATGCCTATAACCCATTGAAGGTCATCGGCATCGTTGTTTGCGGCGATTCGAACCCGTCTCAATCGGGTCTGAAACTCGTTAAACCTCAAAATAGTGCGAACTGACACAAATTATTTAACGAAAACCCCTTTTTTTAATTCTCGCGTTTATTCGCGCAGATTCGCGTTATTCGATGTTAAAGCCGCTGTCGTTGGAAAATAATATAGATGCTCTTCTTTGTGCCTTTATGCCTCTATGTCTTTGTGTTAGAAACCCATTTCAAATGAAGAGCGTTAAACGAATCATCCGATCGCTTTAAAAATATTTTCCGCCATTTCTGCAAGTTTCCCCGCTCCTCTCCGTTATCTCATCAGGGCGGACAACGCGCGAAACGGCCTTGGGTTGAAGCCCTTTGCAAACGATAGGCATTGCTGACGATTCCCAGCAGGGCAACCTGCGCCAGTTTTCGCAGTTCGTTCGCGAACATGAAGGCGGGCTGTTCAACTACGTGTTCCGCCTGGTGAGCAGCCGCGAAGAAGCGGAAGACATCACGCAGGACGCGCTGCTGCAAGCGTATCGTACGTGGAATCAGGTCGATCCGAACGCCTCGGGCGGCTATGTAAAGTGGTGCTACCGAATCGCGCGCAATCTCGCGATCGATGCGCTGCGAAAAAAAAAGCCGCGCGCGCTGGAAGACGACGAGTTGGACCGCACGACCGATGTGCGGAGTTTAAAGCCGGAAGACATTTACGAGCATCGGGTGCAGAGTACTACGATTCGAGACTGCATTCAGAATCTGGACGAAAAATACCGCGACGTGCTGGTCTTGCGATATCAGGAAGAATTGAGTTACGAACAGATCGCCGAAATTTTGGAAGTGCCCGTTTCAACAATCGAAACCCGCATCTTCAGGGCGAAAAAAATGCTGCGCCAAAAGATTGGAACGAATTAGCCCCCTTGTCCTGTGTGGACGCGGGAGCCTGAAAGTAACATGGACGAATTGACCCTCCACCGCTATCTGGACGGACGCCTCGATGAACAGCAACGCGCTGCCGTCGAAGCCGCGTTGCGTTCCGATCCTGCCGCGCGTCGTTCGCTCGACGCACTGCGCGAAGAAGCCCGGCTGATCGGTGCAGCGATGGAAGCGCAAGTCGAACCGCCATCGGGTCTCGGTCGCATCGGCGCACGCGTCGTCGCCACGCTCCACCTCGAAGAACGCTCGCGCAAGTCAGCGCTGAACACGCGCAAATTGTTCAAGCAAGTGATCTGGGCCGCCAGTTTCGCGGCAGCCCTCTTCGTCTGTTTCCTCCTCGTCCGCCCACGAACGCCCGCCGGTTCCCTACTCTCCGGCACACACGCCACCGTCACCGTTCACGGCGAAAAACGCGACGCGCTAAAAGGCCTTCACCTCTACGACGGGGACACGCTCTCGACCGAAAAAGGCCAGTTTATTCGCATCGGTTTGGCTAACGCGCAGACCTTCGACATCGACGAATTTTCCGAACTCACGATTGAAAAAAGCGGTTCCGCCCCCGTTCTGCGCATGTCGCGCGGTCGCATCGGCGTGGCCATGAGCGAATTCCAAAGCTCCCTGCAGATCGAACTGCCGCAGGGCCTCGTCACGGTCCAACCCGGCGCGCGCGTCGACATCTGGCTCCCGGAGATCATCGAACAAACCCACGCGATTTGGCCCGCCATGTTCTTCGGCCCGCAAGTGCCGCCGAACGCGACTGTAGCGAATACGCGGAACGACAGTCCCGCTATCGTCACCGTTTTCACCGGCTACGCGCACCTTCTTTGCAGCAAAAACACAACGTCGCTCATCGCCGAAAAGAACGTCCGCGCTGAAATGTCGCCGTCCAACATCTCCGCGCGTTGGGTGAACACCTCCGGTTCGCGCGTCCTGGATCTGCGCGGCGACGACGGACTTCACACTCGCGACGGCGTCGCGCCCATCGAATGGACGCTTCTGGGCGTCATGGAAAAACCGCAGTTCGTCGCGCTGGGACACCGCTGGGGTTTGGCCGGAACCGGCGACGCCAACACTTCTAAGATCGCCGACGCGTTGAAACAACTCGATACCGCGATGCAGATCAACACCGACGCCGCTCGCGCTGAAAAAATCGCTGAAGGCCTGCAAGTCTTCCGTCAGGCCTGCGAAACGCTCGCCCAAAACGACGACCGCCGACGTGTTGCGCTGACACTCGAAGGCCTCGCTCATTTCGAACAAGGTTGCGCGCGCTTCGCCGCTGGCAGCCGCAAGGACAGCGATCCGCAAGTCTCATTCGAAGCCGCGCGCGTCGCCTTCGACGCAGCGCTGGCCAATCCAACCGGCGTCCCCGCGCCGAACGCCGTTCCCGCCAGTCATCCCAGTGATGATTGGCGAGCCGCGTTCAGTCCCGGGGGCGCCACACCTTCCATGGCCAGTCTGCCGCCCGAAGCCCAAGCTGCCTTGACCGCCTCGTTCTGCCGCGCCGTCACGCTCTCCTGGACCGCCCGCGCATTTCCGCCGACAATCGCGCCACAGCCAATCGCCCCACAGACAACCGCGCCGCAGTTGATCACGCTCGACAGCGAGGAAGCAACCATTCTCATCGGCGAAAAAATGAGAGCCGCTGCAAAGGCCTCCGATGTCTTCGCGCTACTGCACGACGAATTGGGCCACTCCGTCGAAAGTCTCGCGGCTTTGCTGGGCCAAGCGCTCTGCGACGCTCACACTGGCGACGAAGCCTCCAAGCGCAAAGCCATCGAAGCGCTCAACGTGCTGATCTCAAAGCCCGTCGGCGGGACCGACGCAGCCGCGCGCAAAACGCTCGACGGCATCCGTCAAGCCGCGCTCGTCGAACTCGTCCGCCTCCACGCGCTCGGGACCGACGCCCGCAAAACGCTCGACGCCGCACACGATTTCGAACTCCTCTTCCCGCTCGCCCGGCAGTCAGCCGCGGCGAAAACCGTGCGCGATCTTTTGCTGAAAGGCTTGGAAGCCCAGAAAATCGCCGCCCTAAAACAAGACCGTTTCAAGGATGCCGTCGAAGCCTGCGAAGCGCTGCTCGTCGCCCGCGACGAAGCCGACGGCCATGGCCTTGACGCCGGTCAAGTCGACGCCGTCGGCACGATCCGCCACATCGGCGACCGCCTCGACCGCCTCGAAGCGCTCGTCGGCGCAAAAGACTGGACGCGCGCCGCAGCAGAATCAAACGTACTCACCGGCAGCCTCCCCATCGACCTCCAACCGCGCTTCAAAAAGCTCGATGCAATCGTAAAAGCACCGCATTAAAAACCGCGACCGACCCTTTCTAGTTGGGGAGACGGCCGACGCAGGTGCTTATAAACGGGGTGAGGGAAAGCGTGAGACTTTAGCTGTGTGCGGGACAATAAACCAAAAGCGCCAATTTCTCGGCGTTACGCGTTAAATCGACATCGGCTTCGTCAACCGTTTCGCCATCTCCAGCACATCCAGCAATTGCTGCCGGCTCGACGCCGAAATGTCCATGATTGACAGCCCCATTTCCATCGGAAAATCCACGATTTCAATGGTCTCTTTTTCGTACACATAAACCGGTTTGCACAGCGCCGAGATTTCGTGCGGCGGAAACTTGATCGATACGTGCACGTACAATCCATACGATTGCACGTCGCCCATCCGCCCAAAATCCGTCTGCGGCCCTTCGACCCGGAATCCGCCCTCGCCGATGTTCATCGTTTGCCCATCGTACGTCGAGTCCTCCAACCGATCCCCGCCGGACGTGCAGAAATAATACGTCGTCGGCAATGGCATGTTGAATCGCGGGAAGCGCCGGTTCTTCATTCCGCTCGCTTCGTTCGCCGTATCTTCAGGCGTTTTGTTGATCAAATGAAGCACCATGTCTTCATCGGCCAGGAAGACTTCAACGCGCTTCTTCGTCAATTCCCGGATCTCTTTCAACACCGGTTCCGGGAACGGCGATCCCGTCGCAATGCAGACCACCTTGTCGCTCGCGTCAAACGGAACGAATTCGTAGCGCTTCATGACCTCGAGCGGAAAGATTTCGCGGAATGTGCGGAGAATGGTCACATCTTTCAAATCCGTTGTCGGCATGCCCGACGCCAACGCCAGCGCCCGGCACAATTCCGCCGGTGTCACCACGCCGCGTTTGACCAGATATTGCCCAAATCGCTCGCGCGAGAGCCGCGATTCGTCCACGGCCTCGTCGACTTGCTGCTGTGTGAGTTTCCCCATCCGAACAAGCACTTCGCCGACGCGTTTGCCCTGAAACGGATCCTGCCAGTAATTTTTCGACGAACTCCCCAGCGCGATGTCGCGCGGCGTAATGCCTGTAACGGCACGTTTCGACGCCGACGAACCGGCCATCAAATCAGCCGGCGCAATTACTCCGCCTGCCTTGCCCGCCGCGCCTAAAAGCGCCGCCGCCAGTGGATGGACAGGCACCGGTTGCATCGTGCTGCGCAGCCGCTCTGTCGCTAGTTTCAATAACGCCAAGCGAATGATCCCGCAGCGCTTCGGTTCCATGCTGCGGAACTGGACGCCCAACTCAATCCCCTGATTCTCAGCCGGGCGAACGTTGCGAATGTCCGCTGAAACTACGAATCGATCTAAGTGGGGCGGTGCCGAAAGCAACATTTCCAGAAGCATGTTCGGCTTATTGATCTTCGTCCAAACGCCCGCGTCCTTCGCTTCAATCCCTAAACGACAACCCCCTTCGCTTAGGTTCAGCAGCTTGCAGGCAATCGGAGGTGATCCGCTTAAACGCAGTATCGCCAAGCCAGCGGTGCACTGCACGCGGACGCACTTGCGCCTGTCTTCTTTCATTGCAGAATCACCGCTCCCCTGCTAACCCGCACCTTCATTCACCGTTGCTCGCAATTCTACATCCAATCGCGCACAACATACTTATCCCGTGAGTAACGTCAATCGTTAAATCTTAATTCTCCGTGATCTTCATCGGGTTTCAAACGCACATTTCCATTTTTCATCACCGTTCAGCCATTGAAAGAAATCTTTAGCAGAGGATGCGATTTTTCAAAAAATACTGTTCCCAGCTTCGAAAATTCGAGTTAGAAAGAGTCTTGAGCCGCGTCTTAATAGTGTAGTGCCCCGCGCATATCGCTTTTTATGCGCAGGGTACTTTAAACAAGTATTTTCAACCCCGAAAAGGGTGGCGTCCGGAATGGCGCGATAAGGCACTAGGAATATTTCAATATGAGCAACTCAAACATTATGCCTAAACGAAATCGACCTTCAAACGTCATCGCCCTCCTTCTCGTTGCGGCGATCAGCTCCATTGCATTTGGCGCCGAAGAATCCAAGATCCGCGACGCGCTGAAAGCCTCCGAAAATCGCCACACCGAAATATACAACAAATTCATTGGCGCCATCGTCGGCATCACCTGCAACGGTCCGTCTCCATCTCAACAAGGCAACACGACTTCGTTCAGCGGTACCGGAGCCGTTGTCTCGCCGGACGGCTGGATCGCAACCAATGTGACCACCGTTCCCGCCTC
>JANXLS010000162.1 GCA_025355035.1 Planctomycetota bacterium
TGCCTGCCGGCATGTTCACGGTCTGATTCAAATTTCCGCTGCCACTGGCAGTGAAGCCGGTCGCTCCGCCCGTTGCTGAAGCCGTGAACGTCGCACCTGTGATTGTTGCCGGAATTGCATCCGTCACTGTCGCGCCCGTCACATTGCTGGGCCCGGCATTCGTCACGACTATTGTATACGTGATCGAATTGCCCGGAATCGCTGTCAGCGAGCCGTCCGTCTTTGTGATCTGCAAATCAGCCGTCGGATTCAGCGTATCGGTGTCGGTGGCGGAGTTGTTACCGGGCGTCGGGTCGTTTGTGCCACCCGGAACGGCAACCGTCGCCGTGTTTGCAACCGTTCCCGTTGCAGCTGCGCTGACGGTTCCGGTTACGAGATACGTGATGCTGCTGCCTTTGGGGATGTTGACAGTATCGGCGATGTTGCCGCTTCCGCTGGCCGTGAAGCCTGTTGCGCCGTTGGCAGAGGAAGCTGTGTAGGTTACGCCGGTAATCGTCACGGGTAACGTATCGGCAACCGTCGCGCCGGTCACGTCGCTGGGGCCGGCATTGCTGACGACGATCGTATAGGTGATCGCATTGCCGGGAATTGCTGTCGCGGAACCGTCGGTCTTCGTGATGCTCAAGTCGGCCGACGGTGCTGCGGTGTCCGTGTCGGTCGCACTATTGTTGATGGGTGTGGGATCGGATGTGACACTTGAAATTGTCGCGGTGTTGACGAGATTTCCGATGCGGCTGGACAACGGTTTCACCACCAGTGTGATGGCTTGCGTTGCGACGCCAGCGGTCAGTGTCGGGATCGTCGCCGTGATCGTGCCGTTGGCTCCGACGGCGGTCAAATCGGTTCGTGTCCATCCACCCGGAAAAGTAACCGAAACGAACGTTGTGTTGGCCGGCATCGGATCGCTGAACGTGATTGTTTGTGCGTCGCTGGGCCCGACGTTGTTGACGTTGATTGTGTACGTGACGTTTGATCCGGGCGTGTACGTGGCGCTGCCGTCCGTTTTCGTGATGGTCAAATCCGCCTGGGGATTGGGGGTGTCCGTGTCCGTCGCGCTGTTATTGCCCGGCGTTTGATCGACTGTCGCGCTCGACACAGTCGCGGTGTTGACGAGATTCCCAACTCTGCCGGACGTAGGTTTGACGACGAGCGTGAAGGTAGCGACGCTGCCATTCGTAAACAATGCGTTAGTTGCGGTGATTGTTCCGTTCGCGCCCACAGCGGTCACGTCCGTTCGGGCCCAACCTGCCGGGACGGCCAGCGAAACAAACGTCGTGTTGGCCGGCATGATGTCACTCATCAACGCGTTGACCGCATCGCTTGGGCCGTTGTTGGTCACCGTGATCGTGTAGGATACGTTGCTGCCGGCGGTGTACGTCGCGCTGCCGTCAGTTTTGGTGATGGATAAATCCGCCGCGACAATCGGCAGGAGATAATCTTCAATTTCGCCGTGTCCGGTTGGATCGGTTCCGATCGCGCGGTCATCGAATGTCGTCCCAGCGAGGTCGGTCAGGACGTTGTCGGAGAAGCGCAATCGGAGAAAAGTGTCTCCGGGCGTTGGAAGCGTGAAGCCGTTCCAGGTCAGCGTGACAGTCTGCTGCACCGCGCTGCTGGGTACGGATACCGTGGCGCGTTCGCTGGGTTCCCACGAACCGCTGCGATTAAAGTCGATCCAGCCTTGGAGCGTCTGGGCCGCGCCGGTGTTGTTGAACACGGAGACGTTGACGGAGTACGTTGTTGCACCGAAATTCAACGCAGGCAGCGGCAAAGTGATGCCATCTTCGTCATTCGCTGAACCGGTGTTGTTGAGATCGTCGCCGTCGGCGCGCGCGGAACTCAGTGCGGCAAACTCGGCATCCACTGTGGCACCGATTCGAATCAGTGCCGAAATAGCTTCGGCGCCCGGATTGCCTTGTTCGTAGCTTGCTGGAGCATCACCGTGGTCAAAGATGCTGAGATTAAACGCGAAGATGACGTGGACGTCGTTGGTCGTGTTGGTTTTGTTGGTGTCTTTTCCCGGAACCGCGCCGCCGATGATCGTCGTCGGGAGAACGGAATGCACGGTCGTCGCCAAGTAAGCCTGGTCGGTCGCGGCACTGTAACGAACGTGACCTGTCCCACGCAACAGGCCGGTGTCACCGAGGTAATCGTTGCCGGATCCGCCAATCAACGTCGTGTAGTCGTTTAATGTGAGGGCACCATTAAATGTGGCAATGAAAATGTCCAAACCGCCGCCGGGCGTGCCCTGGAAATAAATGCTGGTCGGTGTGGAATTTTTTGCCGGGAAGGCGGCCGCAGTGGTTGCGGACGTGGTACCGAAAAGGAGTACTCTGTCGCGAACCGGATCGTAGGTTATGCCGCCGACATTTTCGTTGGCTGTGCCGCCCAAATAGGTCGTCAGGAAGCCTGACCCCGCACTGCCGTTAATCGGAATGAACGAAATGAAGGCGTCCACACCGCCACCATTGGTCTGTTGGGCACTGGTGGCGTTCGTGCCGGGAACGTCGGTTGACGATGTGTTGCCGGCAACCCAGAAACCGGTGTTCGAAGCCACAACCGCGCAGCCTGCGTTCTTCGCCGCAATCGTGCCTTCCGAACTGCTGCCGCCCAGGAACGAAAAAACGTCGAACGTCGCCGGCTTTGTCGCTTGTTGTTTGATCACACCCACAAGCAGCTCGGTCGCGCCGCCGGGCGTCGCATTGCCGACTGAATTGACAAGGGCCGGGTACGAAGCCGTCGTGCCGACAGTCGAATTAACAGCGAAGACAAGCTTGGAGTTATCGGGCGTCAATGCGATAGCTGTGAAGTTTTCGGTGTTGTCGCCACCGATGTATGTCGCCCAATCCGCGACCGGCACGCCGGCCGTGATGGTGTAACGAATGATGAGGCCTTCCGATGTTCCCGCAAAGGTTGTATCCAGGCCCGACGCCGCAGGCACTAGGGCTGCATTGGCCGCTGTTACCAACCCGCTGACATAAAACGAGCTGTTGTCGACGATGGCAAGCGAGTTGATGGTGGACATCGCGTTGGGAATGCCTGTGAAGGACTGCAGGGAAAGATCGGCTGTGT
>JANXLS010000170.1 GCA_025355035.1 Planctomycetota bacterium
GTGCTCCATCCGGCCGACGCCGCGAATTCTGTCGAATGGCGGATTGAAATAGCACAAGGACACGGGCTGATCAAGCGTTGCATCTTCGATGGCCGACCACAGCGCAGTGCCGCCGCCGACGCCGGTTTGAAATTGTTTTGCTGCATTTTCAAACCGGCTTTTGTCAGACTCAATCCCGAGCAAAGCGATGCTCTGCGTGGGTTGTTGGGCCAGCCAGTGTTGACGAAGATCGTGGATTGCTTGACCGGAGCCGCAACCGGCGTCGAGAACGACAACTGTGCCAGTGGGACTTGGTGGAATTTTGAACAGCTTGGCGACGGCGCGGACGATTCGGTCTTGCGTGGGGAAAAAGCCTTGCTGGACGCGAGCGATTTCGCGCATTCGAAAATTCCTTTCAGCCGTAATAGATCGGTGGGTTGCTATTCGCCGAGCAATGCGCGCGGCCGAAGACAAAAAAGGAATCCCCATAATTTTAAAAAGGTGCAGGGGTCTATTTCAACTCAGAGTTGTTGTGTAACTCTTTGCACTTGCAATAGCCGACAAAATCGACTACACAGCACACTTCCAAGTAATAATCATGAATAAGCCAGCGCCAGGCGAAAAGTCCCTGAGCATCTCGTCGCTCGAATAGCCTACGCAAGCGTTTTCAGCGGTTTCCAGGTATCCGTGTTTAGGAGTCGTCGCATGGTAATCATTCCAAACGCTCGCCAGTTCGCTCTCATTGTAATACTCTTTAATGTGTGCACGCTCGGCTCGATCCTTGCAGCCGATGCGCTCGATGAGCTGCTCGGCAATGAAAAGACGGTATTGAAAGAACCCAGCGCCGCCACCAAAAAATTGTGGGACGAACTTCTGACCGCACTGGAGAAGAGCGAGATCGAAACGGCGCGACCGCTATTGAAGAATTTCAATCAGACCAACGATTACGTAGAGCCTGATCAGAAGACGTTTAGTCTGCTGATTACGGAAATTCTTGAGCTACCCAGATCGGACGCGGTGCGCGGTGCCAGTCTGACTGCTCAGTTGCAAGGACTTCGTGCACATTTGGACATCGATTTGGCTGCTGCCGCCAAGGCCAACGAAGATTTGTGTTCCGAAAAAGCTGAGGCCATCACAGTTTTGCGCAAGAAAACTGCCGAACTCGATGCGCAGATTGTCACCGTGAACAACAGCATCGCGCAGCAAGACGCCATCATTGATCGGCAGGTACGTGGCATGGGAGATTCCGGGCGGGCTGCGAACATTGGCGAAGCATTGGGTAACCGAGCAGGGGGTATCCTGGGGCTTGCGTCATCCATTGCCGGTGCGGCAGGAAAAGGCGAACTTGACAACCATGCCCGGCGGAAGGATGCCGCGGAACAAGAAAAAGCTGGACTCTTATTCTCACTGGAGGGTCTGCGTAATCAGATCACCGCTCTCAACGCCACCATTACCAATAAGCAAGATGAAGTAACTGTTTTGAAATCAATCTTGGAGCGGGACCGACTGACGATGGTCAGTCAGAGCGACCAACAGCATCGACGACTAAAGGCGGAGGACGATGGCCGCGCCGCGCTATCCACCATCGAGTTGAGATCCAGAATCCTGAAGTTCGCGGCGCAGATGAAAGAAAAAGAGAACTACAGGCCAAGCATTGCTCTGGCGGCGACATACACCAAGCAGGTCACGGACGACCCGAACATTTCAAAGCTTGCGCAAGACTGCATCCACTGCATTCAGATGGAGGCCAAGGCGCTGGAAATCGCCAAACTGGTGGTTAATCCCATCAACGAATCCATCGCCGCGGACAAGCTGTACACCGCCCAAGCCGACCTTGCCAAAGCGGACGAATCGATAGCCTTGCGCGTTACCGACGAAATAAAACTGCGCGCTATCAAACGTGAAATGAGCGCGTGCCACAGCCGTCTCGACAAGTTGTTGAAGGCTGTCCAAGCCAAACGCGAAACGATTTTTGAAGTTGCCGCTCG
>JANXLS010000194.1 GCA_025355035.1 Planctomycetota bacterium
TTTTCACCGAAGAACCGACGCTCGAACGCGACGTTCCTCCCGTCGTCAAACTGCTTGAGCACACTAAACCGGATGTGGTTTCCGTCGCGTTGGATCCGGAAGCGAGCGGTCCGGATACTCATTATAAGGTGATGCAAGCGACTGCCGCGGGATTGAAGATGTACTCCGACGCGACGGGCCGACACGACATCACAGTCTGGGGGTATCGAAACGTTTGGTTCCGCTATCACCCGTCGGAAGCAAATCTCTTTGTGCCGGTCTCACTGAACATGCTCTCCATCATGGAAACGTCGTTCCATACGACGTTCGCTTCGCAGACGAAAGCGTCGTTTCCGAGCTACGAACACGAAGGACCTTTCTGCGAATTGGCGCAGAAGATTCAGGTGTCGCAATACGCGGCGTTGCGAACGTGCCTGGGGGAAGCGTGGTTCTATGAGCACCCGAGTCCGCTGATTCGCGCGGCGCGCGGGATGGTCTTTTTGAAGGAAATGAAGCTTGACGAGTTCTATACGTTCTGTCGCGACTTGCGTCAGAGCGCGGAAAATAAGTAGGGGATGAGAGTCATCGATTGACTCGTGCGCAACTGAAGCGGCACGCTTTCACCTCACCCCGCGCATGAGTACATGCGTCGGCCCTTTCCCCAACAGGAGAGGGTAACGGCCACGGCTCACCACGCTCGCGAGACGTCGGTGCTTCATGAAAACTTTTCGGAGCAGAGTCGTATGAATATTCGAAACAGGTCATTGGAAATGGGGCGGGAGTTCAATCAAATGGTTCGCTGGCGCCAGGTCGCAGTTGTGTTTCCCTTGCAGTTAGACCCCACGCGGGATGATGTGGTGACGATGGAAGGGCAGAGCCTTGCGCAGCATCAATTCAAGACGATGTTCAGCAGCCACGGTATTCTGCGCGGCGTGTGTCAATTCGCGCGGACGCACAACGAATGGAATCTGTGTTTTTCTGAAAATGATCCGCGCGGGTTGAGCCGGTTTATCAAACAATGGAAGCCTCAGGGGATCGTCGCTCACGTCTCGTCGCCGGAGATCAAAAAGATCCTCGATCGATCCGGCGCGAAAGTGATCAACGTGTCGAGTTACCTGCCCGATTCCGGCGTCCCGTCGGTGGTCGTTGACAACCTCGAAATTGGACGACTCGCCGCACAGCATTTGCTTGAAAGCGGATTCCGGCGCGCGGGTTTTGTGGGTTATCCTGGAGTTCGGTTTTCGGACCTGCGACTCGAAGGATTCGTGCGCGAATTTCAGCGACTTGGGCAGATGCCTCAGGCGTTCCCGCCGGAGTTGCTCGCTCGCAAGGATTTTAAATACACGGTTGAAAACAAAGAACTGTGCAAGTGGCTGCGCAACCTCGTGAAACCCGTCGGAATTTTCTGCTGCAACGATGGCTTGGCGTCCTGCATTGCCGACGCGTGCCGCTCGTTGGGTATTCGAATTCCGGACGACGTGGCGTTGTTGGGCGCGGACAATTCGGAGATCGTCTGCGAACTGTCGCACCCACCGCTTTCCAGCGTTCGCATTTCGCGCGAACGGATCGGTTACCTTGCTGCGGAAATGCTGTACGCCGCGATGAACGGCAAGCCGCCATCGACGGAGCCGGTGCTCTTTGCGCCGGATGGCATCGCCAAGCGACTTTCCACGGATATTTTGGCCATTGAAGACGAGGATCTCGTGCTGGCGATGAAGTACATTCGCGAGCATGCTCACGACGCGATCGGCGTGGAAGACATTCTGCGCGAAGTGCCCATTTCGCGACGACTGTTGGAAAAGAAATTCAGAACGCTGTTGAACAAATCGCCGTTGGACGAGATTCAGCGTGTTCATCTCGAACGTGCGAAGCAATTGCTCACGGACACCGACCAGAGTCTGGCGCAGGTTGCGAAGTCGTCCGGCTTCAATAGCGGCGAGCGGTTGTCGGTTGTCTTCAAGCAAAAAGTTTCGATGCCGCCGGGCGAATTTCGGCGACGTTCGCGCTTGAACAAGTAAAATGGAACCCATGAAAAAAACGGCTGCGAAATCCGATCTGCTGAG
Source organism: Planctomycetota bacterium (assembly GCA_025355035.1). Taxonomy (GTDB): domain Bacteria; phylum Planctomycetota; class SZUA-567; order H5-PLA8; family H5-PLA8; genus JANXLS01. The sequence goes on from JANXLS010000194.1 coordinate 2,043, forward strand.
TTTGTCGACCGAACGTTCCAATCCGCGAACGGCTCACTTGGACGGCATGTCCACGAAGGCTATACTCCAGGCGATTAATCGCGAAGATGCGACGGTGCCTGCGGCCGTTGCGAAAGCGATTCCACAGATCACGCTCGCTGTCGAAGCGATTGCCGAATGCATGAAAAAAGGCGGTCGACTTTTTTACCTCGGCGCGGGTACAAGCGGGCGACTCGGTTGCGTTGATGCAAGCGAAATGCCGCCGACGTACGGTGTTTCGTCGAAGCTCGTTCAAGGCATTATCGCAGGCGGTTATGGCGCGTTGCGGCGCAGCGTTGAAGGCGCGGAGGACGACGCGGTTGACGGTGTCGCGCAACTCGATCGGCGCGACGTTGGGCCGGGCGACGCGGTGGTCGGACTGTCGGCATCCGGGCGAGCGAAGTTCGTTCAAGCAGCATTGACCGAAGCGCGGCGGCGCGGAGCGTTTACGGCGTGCATCACCTGCAATTCGAATTCGGCGCTGATTCCGTTGGTGGACGTCGCCATGGTCGCGGACACCGGTCCCGAGGTTGTCGCGGGGTCCACGCGCATGAAAGCGGGGACTGCACAGAAGTTGATTCTCAACATGATTTCGACGGCGTCGATGGTGAAGTTGGGGCGTGTGAAGGGCAATCGCATGGTCGATCTGAAGATCAAATGCGACAAACTCCGAGAACGCGCTGCGCTGATCGTGATGGACGAAACCGGCGCAGAGATGAGCGCAGCGCTTGAGGCGTTGAACGCGAATGGCGGCGCGATTCGCAAAGCGATTGCCGCGTTTGAGAACCGCGCTCGGAAGTAAGCGGCTGCCGGGCTTTGACACTCAACGATTGACCCGCGCACAGATAAACTCTCACGCTCTCCCCTCACCCCGCGCATCCCTTTTCGAATTGGGGGCATGCGTCGGCCCCTCCCCAACCGGAGCGGGCAACGGCGACGAACGCGGCTGTCCGAACGCGTTTCCGTTTTGCCAGCCGAGTTTGCCGGTTTGGCGGAAATGTTCGAGGCGTCGAATTGCGATTTCGCAGAAGACCGGGTCGGTGTCGATTGTCGCGCAACGCCGTTGGTGACGTTCCGCGGCCAGCAACGTCGTTCCGGAATGGGCGAAGAAATCGAGGACCCAATCACCGGGATTTGAACTTGCCCGGACGATGCGTTCGATCGATTTCAGCGGCTTCTGCGCATAGCAACCCGAAACGTTTTCATCCATCCGATAAAAGACTTGTTGAATGTCCACCCAAACATTGCCAGCGCGGATGTTCTCGGATTTTCCGCGTTGGCCGTTCTCGGTCATCTGGCCCTTCACCTCTTTGTAATAGCCGCGAAGAATCTTGGGAATATCCGTGTACTCCGCGTCGATGTTGAACGGCGGATTTCCGCGGATGTAGTAGAGCAGTTCCTGCCGCACCGCCATCCAATTTTTTTGCGTGCCGTAGCCGCGCTGGTTTCGCATGGTGATGAAACTTCGCGTTTGAAATCGAAACGCGCGCATCATCAACATGAATTCGGGGAGCGGCTGAAAATGGTTGTTCTGATCCGCGCCCAGCCACACGTACAGCGACGCGTTTGGAGCGAGGACACTTTCCGTCGTCGAAATCCATTGGCTGCACCAGTCGATGTACTGTTCGATCGGCCGTTCATCGAACGCAACGAGATTGTAGGGAGGGTCGTGAATTGCGAGTGTCGCCGTCTCGCCTGACATGAGCTTTGCGATGTCTGCCGCAGACGAAGCATTGAGGCAACCGACGCGATGCCCGGATTGATCGTCGATCCAAATCTCGCCTTTTTTCAAGCGGCACAACGGGAGCAGTGCACGCCACGCTTGGGAATTCGTATCGAGGCGCGGCAGCGGATCGTTGATCATTTCGGCGTGGCCAGCAACACCGTCATGGGGCCGCTGGACGCGACGATGTCTTTCGCCGTCGCGGGGATCAACGCCGTCATCCCGGCGCGAACCGGGCGATCGTTGATCATTCCGCTGCCGTCGATCACCATCGCGACACGCGCGACGTGGGTGCGGTTCGGAAAATCGGCGCAGGTGACGATGGTATTGTCACCTTGAACTTTATCCGCGGGAAGCGTGAAGCGGTGAAGATCGAAGTATTTTCCAGTCAGCAGCGTTTCGTACTGAAGGCCGTCGACGGCGCAGAACAGGTCGCTGGGCGAAACCGTGTCGCGGTGCATGTCGCCTTCGAATTCGTCGCCGGGATCGTTGAACCGAATCGCGCTCAACGCTTCCGTGACGTGGAGCTTTCGCGGAATGCCATCGAGTCCCTTGCGGTTGTAATCGTAGATGCGCAGCGTGACATCCGAATTCTGCTGCACTTCAGCGACAATTAATCCTTTGCCGATCGCGTGGACCATTCCCGGCGGCAACGCGATGACGTCGCCAACCTGCGGCTGGAAATAATGCAACAACTCTTCGACACGATTTTCCGCGACCGCTTTAGCGAACTCCTCGCGCGTCGTGCCGGGTTCGAGACCGCGGACGATCTGGGATCCGGGCGCAGCTTTGATGACCACCCAGCATTCGGTCTTGCCGAGGTCGTTGTAGATCGTGGCGCCGTCGTCGTCGGGGTGGACTTGGACGGACAGATCCGCGCCGGCATCCACGTATTTCACCAGCAGCGGGAAGCGCTTGGTATGGGTGAGTTCACCGAGAATTTCGCGTGGGAATTTTTCGAGCAATTGGCGGAATGTCCAGCCATCGAATTCGCCGCCATCCACGACGCTCTGCGCCTCCGGGCGATCGCTGACTTCCCAACTCTCCCCGATTATTTTTCCAGCGGGGATTGCTTTGCCGTGAAGCGAGTCGATGTGATTGCCGCCCCAGACCCGTTCAATCATGATCGGCTTGAAAAACAAAGGTTCGTCAAACATGGTTCTTCTTTTCCGCAAGGTGACGCGAATGTCCAACTCGCAGTTTCATTTTAATTTCTTATCGATTGCCTGAACCGCGCTGCCATGCGGATTCGGTTGCGGTTCTTTCGCCACTACTTCATGCGCCGAATAAAATCTTCAGCGGTCCGTTTCAGGCCTTCGGCGCGGTTGACGCGCGGATTCCAGCCCAGGAGTGTCTGCGCGCGCGTGATGTCGGGACGGCGGCGGCAGGGGTCATCTTTGGGCAGCGTTTTAAAGACGATCTCACTCTTCGAATTCGCCAGTGCGATGATCTCCTTCGCAAATTCAAGCACCGTGATTTCTTCGGGATTGCCGATGTTCGTCGGCTCGTCCAAATTCGATTCCATCAGCAGCATGATTCCGCGCAACAGATCGTCCACGTAACAGAAACTGCGCGTCTGGCTGCCGTCACCGTAAATCGTGACCGGTTCGTTGCGGAGCGCCGAGCGAAAGAAATTAGGCAGGACGCGGCCGTCGTCGAGCCGCATGCGCGGGCCGTAGGTGTTGAAGATGCGGACGATGCGCGTGTCCACCTGGTTCTGGCGGTGGTAGGACATCGTCAGCGCTTCAGCGAAGCGCTTGGCTTCGTCGTACATCGATCGTTCGCCAATCGGATTCACGTGTCCCCAATAGCTCTCGACCTGCGGATGAACTTGTGGATCGCCGTACACTTCGCTGGTTGAGGCTTGCAGCATCCGAGCGCCTTTGGCCTTCGCCAGGCCCAACGCGTTCAGCGTTCCCAACGCTCCGACTTTTAGAATGTGGACGGGGTAACGCGGAAAATCCAGCGGACTGGCCGGCGACGCAAAATGGTACACGCGGTCCAGCGGACCGGGGATGTGGATGTATTGCGTCACATCGGATTTTACGAAACGAAATAACCGATTGCTCTCGACGTGCTTGAGATTCTCGATCTGTCCCGTGATGAGACTGTCGACGCCGATGACCTCATGCCCTTCGGCCAGCAAGCGATCCACCAAATGAGACCCGAGAAATCCAGCCGCTCCTGTTACTGCAATTCGCATGTCGCTCTCCGGTAGTCGAACAGTACGAACATGGACTACACCGGCTGAAATTATGACAGCACTTCTTTTTCTCGTCCAGCACATTAGCGGCGTCAGTGCTGAGTGCCGAGTGAGGGTTGAGTGTTTAAAGTTGACTTCGAAGGGATGCTTCTACGCTCAAATCGCCAACTTCCGTGCAGTCCAAACTGAGAATTGAATAGACTGCACGGACTTCGGCAACTGGGCGTTAATCTTACAAAGCGGCGAATGCTTTACCGTCGGGGTGTTGCTTCGTTTTCATTCGCCGGTCGCTGGTTTTCCGACTGCAGATGTTGGACTGGGTCGTTCCGAATGGAACGGCTTTGCTGTTGCCGTGCCTGTTGCGGGATTACGACTGCTGATTCGACGCCGCTGAGCGCCTGCCAATGAACCACTCGGCCGTCATTCACCGTCGCGCATTGGGCTTTTTTATTGTCGTAATTCTGAACGGTGAGGGTGTTGTCGGCGTTGATTTTTTCGTTGCGCTTGTCTTTTTCTTTGCCGTCATTAATGAAGGCAACGATGGATTTTGTTTCAGGAGCCTGAAACTTCAACGAATCCTTCTTTTCTTGCGCGGCCTGAATCGCATACGATTGCAGCAAGCGCGGGCTGATCTTCAACAGCACTCCGTGATTTGGATACACGTCAACCTCCTCGATCTTTCCATTCACGACGATCGCAATTCCGACGGCATCCGTCGGCTTTTCCACCGCTGTGGAGAGCGCTTTGGCGCAGGCATCGGAGATTTCTTTTATTTTCGGCGAGTCCAACGTTTCATTGAGACTCGAGTTTGTGTTGGGCGAACCGAGCGCGATCGAACACGCGCTTTTCTGTGCGGCCACATTGTTCCAAACCATGGACTGGTCTTTGGATACTTTTGCGGCACAGCGGACATCTTTTGGGGCCAGAGCGCTGTTTGCGGTCACCTGAAAATTCCGACCGGAACCGCCCTCGGTCCAGCGGTTGTGCTCGATGCAAAAGGAGGGTAGCGGCTGCGCGGCGCTCTTGGGCGCAATTACAAAGCTGGAGAAGAGAGTGCGGTCTTGCTTGCCTCCGCGAACACGATCGCCTTCGTGCAGGAAAAGGTATTTGGAGCTGGTGTTTTCGATCAACAATTCGTTGACTTGTTCGGCTGCCTTTTCCGAAACCTTCACTTCGCCGGACTTCAAACCTTCATCGAGCGTGATGTATTCACGCGGATCCTGGACGGCAGTATGAAACAAATAGACGGCCAGATTCTCATGGGTATATGGCCCACTGACGCGGTATTCGGACCCCTCAAGCGTAACCGTTTCTGTCGGCGTTGCCGTGGGGGGCTGAATGGGTGGGACTGCGGCGGGGGAACTGTTCGTTCCGACGCCGCATCCCTGCAGCAAGGCTATTGCGATTAAAGCGACGGGGACAAAACGCTTTGCGTGAATCATGGCGTACTCCTCCAAAAGGATTAATGGTTTCGACTCTTTTAAAGGGACGCTGATCCAACTGAGGTTTGTGTAACGGTATTGTAAAAGGATAATTTTGAGCGAGGAGGTACGAGTGAGCGCGAACAGCAGCGCTGGTCGGCCCTCACTCCCAATAGGAGAGGGGAACAGCGTCGGCTCGCGAGAGCTCGCTGCGAAAGGAAAATCAGCTCGCTGAGGTTGCGTTCAATTTCGCGAAAGCGGCATGGAATGCTTTCGCCGTGCGCTTGATCGCCTTTCGATCCATCGCCAGATTAACAAATGCGGCTTCGAATTGGCTCGGCGGGAAGTAGACGCATTCATCCAGAAGCGCGCGGAAGAAATCGGCGTACAGCTTTGCATCCGCGTTTTTTGCGTCTGCAAAATTGTTCACCGGCCCGGGGCAGAAGAACAGGGTGAACATGCTGCCGACGCGGTTAATGCAAATGCGCTCACCCCATCCGGCTTCCTGAGCCGCGACGCGCAACGCGGTTTCGATTTCGACTGAAATCCTCTCCAGTTCGCCGTATACGCCCGGTTCCGCCAATGCCTTCAATGTCGCGATCCCGGCAGCCATCGCCAGCGGGTTCCCTGAAAGCGTCCCAGCCTGGTACACCGGCCCCAGCGGCGCGACGCAATTCATGATCTCCGCTCTCCCGCCGTACGCCGCGCACGGCAAGCCGCCGCCGAGCACTTTTCCCAGCGTCGTCAAATCCGGCTCGACCCCGTAATGCTGCTGGGCTCCGCCGCGTGACACACGGAAGCCCGTCATCACTTCGTCCAGTATCAACACCGCGTTTTCAGCTTTCGTCAGCGCTCGGAGTTCCTGCAGGAAATCGTTCTGCGGAATCAACACGCCCGCGTTGCCTACGACCGGTTCGACGATCACCGCCGCGATCTCGTCTTTGTTCAATTCAAACAGTGCGCGCACCGCGGCGATGTCGTTGAACGGCGACGTCAGCGTGTTCGCCGCGCTGTGCGGCGGAACCCCCGCCGAATCCGGCAGCCCGAGCGTCGCCACACCCGATCCCGCTTTCACCAGCACCGGGTCCGATGCGCCATGAAAGCAGCCTTCGAATTTGATGATCTTGTTCTTGCCCGTAAATCCGCGCGCGACACGAATCGCGTGCATGCACGCTTCGGTGCCTGACGAACAGAACCGCATCATCTCAATCGCCGGGAATGCCTTGCGAACCAGTTCGGCCAATCGCGATTCCGCTTCGGTCGGCGCGCCATAACTGAACCCGCGTTTCGCCTGCTTGCGGACTGCGGACACCACGTTTTTGTGCCCATGTCCCAAAATCATCGGCCCCCACGACCCAATGAAATCGACGTAACGATTTCCATCGATGTCGCGCAGCCACGTCCCTTTTGCGCCATCCACAAAAAATGGATCGCCCCCCACGCTGCGCCACGACCGAACCGGCGAATTCACCCCGCCCGGAAAAAGCGCCGAAGCCTGAATAAACGCCTTCGTCGAACGTGCCGTCTTGCAAGGCCCCGTGGATTTGGTTTTCGAATTTTTGTTCACGTAGATATTCCGAATGAAGAGTTAAAGACCGATTAACAGCCTATGTAATAGTACACGCCGAACAAAGCGCGTTAAAGAGAAAGTTGAAGATCCCAAGCGTTGTTTCGCGATGCGAGCGAGCTGTTTGGAATGCGGCGACTTGGGTGATTTCGCAGCTATTGGACACACCTGTGTCAACAGTCGAAAATTGATCCGTTGTCTAGTATAGAAAGAGACATCGAATGGGGCAGGGGTTTAACGGCTTTAACATCGAATAACGCGAAGTGACGCGAATAAAACGCGAAAAGGGATTTATGGGGGCGGGATTGAGGGGGTATTATATCGTAATTATCATATTGCGCACATAGTGCAATTTATGGAACGTTTATGGACTCCTAGAAGGCAATCATGAAAGGGAGCCGGATACGGGATGGAGCCGCAAAGCACATATGTGCAACTTGTGAAACGAGGATTGAGATGGAAATCGGGGAAGTGCAATGCACATATGTGCATTTTTGGGAGCGGTTATTGAATCGGAGTTTTGAATGACGTGGGGTGAATGGTTTGATATCACAAGATGATGAAGTGCCCTACGCACCGTTGGAACTTCCGGGATCATTTTAAAGATAATCTTTGAACTTTGAATCTTGAACCGAAATTTTTCGCCGCTAGTATAGCACATCCTTTTAAAGGAATTCACCAGACACTGGAGGCGCCCGGATGCATCTCGGATTGATGGCTTACCAACTCGCTAAAGATTGGGATATTGAAACGACAGCCCGGATGTGCAAAGAGGGCAAGATGGAGAGCTTCGAGTTCTTCGCGCACCCAGATTACAAACAGAAAGTTTCGCTCGACATGCCGGCTTCGGAAGCCAAGAAAATCCGGAAAGTTTTCTCGGATAACGGTCTCGCCATCGCCGGACTTGCGATCAACGAACGCTACGACTGGCCGAACATTGCCCAAGTCAAAGAAGCCGTCGCGCGTACGAAGCAATACGTGCTTCTTGCCGTGGACATGGGCGCGCCGCGCCTGCGCGTACTCGGCGACCAGTTGCACCCGACCGAGCCCAAAGCGTGGACGATCTCGCGCGTCTCCAATGCGCTGACGGAACTCGTTCATTACTCGGCGGGACTGGGCGTCGACATGGCGTTCGAGATGAACAATGGCTTCGCGAATTGGGACGACGCGGTTGAAGTCGTCAAGCGCGTGAACCATCCGCGCTGCTATCTGGTGCACAATTCGCAGCCGCAAAACACGCCGCCGGAAGATTTCGATCGCGTCTTCGAAATTATCCGCCCGTACATCGGCCACGTGCATCTGCACGACCTGCTCGACACGAAATTTCCGTACAAGAAGTTCCTGCGCAAATTGCGCGACTCGAACTACGAAGGGACTTGTTCGCTCGAATTGAATCCGTCCTCCGACCCGACGCGCGTGCTTCATTTGACGCGTGCCGTGTTTGAAGAATTCATCGCGAAGTGATTCGGTAAAACAGAGACGCCTTTATGAGCAATCGGCTCGACAAAACTGCCGCGATTTTCCTCGCGGCAGTTGCTTTTTTCGGAGGATGTGTTCACGCTTCGACCCCGATCATGGACGCTCATTTCAAGATCACGTTCAGCGTTCCCGATGGGTTTCGCGAATCGACAGAAACGCGTCAACGAGCCAAAGCCTCGTATGCCTACTCGCGCCTTCCCGACAGCCCCGGACATCTTCCCACGCTGATCATTCTCAAGGGAATGGGCGGTATCATCGGGCGCGAAGCGTTGAACGACTTCACTGCACCCAACGGCGCTCTGGCCAAAGTTTCGACACTCAAATGGAAGTCTCTCGACATCTTCGTTGCCCGCGTTCCGGAAAATGCCAACGGTCAAAAAGCACTCAACCTTGTCGCTCAAGTGCCGTTGAAAGCTGAAGCGATGACGGTCACTGTTTTTGGAAACGCCGACAACGAAGCGGAGCTGCAGACGTTGTTGGCGTCGGTGCTGGCGACAATCGATGGGCCATCGAATTGGCTGACGAACGACCAACGGATCGACAAGCTTGCGGGCTTGGCGGGCGGAGGAATTGGAATAGCGGGCGTTTTGTTTTGGATGTCGCGACGGAAGAAAAAAACAGCGTGAAGCGCGCGGCATCACCGCACTCGTTTCGCGGCTTCGAGCAGCGCTTTTTTAATGCGCTCGGTCAGATATTCTTTGACGCCTTTGCGCGGAATCAGCACGTAGTCGAAACCGTTGGGGAGTTGACTGCGAACTTCACGAAACGCGGCGCGAAACACGCGCTTGATCCGAGCGCGCACAACGGCGTTTCCGTGCTTCACTCCAACTGAAACACCCAGGCGCGAGTAGGCGCGTCCGTTCGCGCAATACGCCACTGTGATCTCGCCCGTGTTCGACGATTTTCGCGCGGCGTACACGTGTTGGAAATCCGCGCTGGCGAGGATTCTTTGCGCCGCCCGCAACGTCTGACGCTCCGCTGCAGGTACTCGCGAAGTTGCTGGCTTCAGTGGAAATGCGGGAGCAGTGATGGTCGAAGTCCCGATCACTATTTCGCGCCAAACGGATTGGCGGCACCGTTTTCTTTCACGCCCAGCCCAATGTCCGGGCCGGGGAAATCGGTCGGTTTGTGCTCGAGTTTCTCGATCATCTTCAGCGCGATCTGTACGCGATCGGCATCGGTCAGCGCCACACCCGGAGGCGGCAAAGGGATCTCCGCTTTCATCGTCGCCGCCATGATCGCGAGGTCGTTCTTCTCGCCTTCAATCAGCTCTTCGTCCGGCTTGTCGGTGATGAAAATCGCATGATCCTTCAGCACGGCGTGAGTATTCGAAAGCGTCGTCACCCACTTGATAAACGTACCTGCGTCCATGTCGCTCACGCGCAGATTAATGGCCGGATCGTCCTTTCGGACTTTTGGATCAATGATGATATTCAATCCCGTGATCTGCGAAATGAGCGCGCAGGTATCCGACATTTTCGTATCGACAAGATCGGCCGTCAGCTTTTTGTTCAACTGCTTCCACATCCGCTCGTCCCAACTCTCCGCACGAGCGGAATGAGCCAGCGACACCGAAAGCACCAGCGCGGAAAACAACGCGATACGCATAGCCATTTCTCCAGTACAGAAAATCCTCATCACACAAGTATGACGCGAATTCG
>JANXLS010000242.1 GCA_025355035.1 Planctomycetota bacterium
ACCCTCAAAGAGACCAACTCGGTACTCAGCACTCGGCACATCGCCGCTAGTTCGTGCTACGCGCGGGGCCGCCGGCGATCTGTTCGCGCATCTGCGAATCGGCTTGAATGTTTTTCATATTATAATAATCCATCACACCCATATTTCCTTCGCGCAACGCTTGAGCCAGCGCTTTCGGCACTTCGGCTTCAGCGAGGACGACGAGTGCGCGATTTTCTTCGACTTTCGCGCGCATTTCCTGTTCGAGCGCGCGGGCCATTGCAGCGCGCTTTTCGGCTTCGGCTTGCGCCATGCGCTTATTCGCTTCGGCCTGATCCGCGCTCAATTTCGCGCCTATGTTTTCACCCACATCCACGTCCGCAATATCGATCGAAATGATTTCAAACGCGGTCTGCGCGTCCAGCCCTTTGGCAAGCACCGTCTTCGAAATCTTGTCGGGATTTTCCAGCACTTGATGATGGAATTCTGTCGAACCTATCGCCGTCACGATGCCTTCGCCAACGCGCGCGATGATCGTCTCTTCCGTTGCGCCGCCAACGAGCCGGTCGATGTTCGTCCGCACCGTTACTTTGGCTTTGACCATCAATTGAATACCGTTCATAGCAACGGCGTCAATCGTCTGCCGTCCGCCCTTCATTGGATTGGGGCAGTCAATGACTTTCGGATTCACCGACGTATTTACCGCGTCGCGGATGTCGCGTCCCGCGAGGTCGATGGCGCAGGCACGATCAAACGACAAATCGATCTCTGCTTTATGCGCCGCGATCAGCGCTTGCACAACCGCGATGACATTTCCCCCCGACAAAGCGTGCGCTTCGATGCGATCGGACGTGATGTTGAGTCCGGCTTTCTTCGACATGATACAGGCCTGAACGATCAGCGCCGCATTGACGCGCCGCAGACTCATTCCGATCAGCGACATCAAACTGATGTTGACGCCGGACGCCATGCCCTGAATCCACAGGCTGCCAAATTTCCAGACAATTCCAGCAAACATCAACACGATCACACCCGAGACCAGCAGCGCGACCACCGTCAACAAATATCCCAAATCCATGCGAACAACCTCCTTAAAGATGATGCCGCCGAAAACATGTTTTTTAATTCAATGCGCAAGATAACGCGAGGCGAAAGATTCCTTAGCCGCAGACTGGATATCGATTACCATAGAGCGCCTAATCGAAAACGCAAGGCTCGGTTTGGACAAGCCTGCGTTTCGCGTTTAACGCAACGGAAAATGAAAAGTAGATCATGTCTCTGGGAAATGTACTCATCATCCGCCCCGGCGCATTGGGCGACGCGGTGTTGACGTTGCCTGTGCTGACGGCACTGATCCGCGCGAATTCTGGCAGTGTCACGCTGCTCGGAACGCCCGCCAATTGGGCATTTTTCGATATAAATAAGAGCCCGTTCACTATCGTCGATTTCGCATCCAATGCCTGGCTTGGCCTCTTCGCAGACGGGGCGTCGCTTTCGAACCCGGCAACCGAAACGCTTCGAAATACTCACACCGCCATCATCTATTTGAGCGGCGATACATCTGGAATTCAGCTCCGATTGCTGAAGCTCGGAGTTTCGAAAATCGTCGTATCGGAACCGCCGATTGCAACGCCCTTTGTTATGACAAGTACCGAGCCGTGTTGCTTCGATTTCAAGTGGAACACGATTCAGGAAGTACACGCCGCGCGCCGCTTGCTCGATCCACTCGCGCACTGCGGGGTGGATTTGAAGCAATTGTTTCGATCGCTGGACCCCGCGTTCGAAATAGACGGTTTGCATCCACATTCAATAAGCAAGTCGCCATCGTTCGCCGTTCATCCCGGAAGCGGTGGCCGAAAGAAATGTTGGGAAGCCAAACGGTTCGCAGAACTTACGGCTCATTCGGCTCGTCAATTCAAGTTGCGACCCATCGTCTTTTTCGGACCCGCAGACGAAACCCTGCGCGCTCAGTTTTCGTCTGCTATGCCAGGGGATGTGGAATGGGACGCGATTGAAAACCGGCCTTTGCGCGAGGTCTTCCCGCTGTTACATTCATGCCGCTGTTTCGTCGGGAACGATTCGGGATTGTCGCATCTCGCCGCTCGCGCCATCCCGGTGCTGTCGATTTTCGGACCCTCCGATCCCAGCATTTGGGGAGCCATCGGGCAACGTGTTCGGATTGTCCAGGCCGCGCGTGGAGACTTGACAACTCTGGACGTCGAAACCGTTTTCAATGCGTTGATTCCTTTGTTTCAAGAACCCGGAAAGCTGCCTCAACTGTGATCACTGAAGAACTCGACGATACTGTTAAAGATCGCCGTTCTGCCAAAGCGTCCTCAGCGTTGCCGAATTTGCTTCCGTTCGTCGGCGGCAGCTTCGCCGCGTGGTCCGGAGTCGAGACAGAGGAACCCATGTTGCGCGGATGCGATCAGCGCGGATTGCTCGACCGTCTCGCCGCAAAAGGAATTCGCCATTTGGTTGTACCGCTCAACGGAGCATCGGAAGACGCCTGCCTTTTTGCGCGCAAACACCTTGACGCTGGCGCCGTTGTGAAGGCCGGAAGTATTGCATTATACGACCTTGAACGCCGCGACGAAGGGGCCTTCACCCGCTTGAAATTCCTGCTCGAAACCGCGCGTTCCGCTGGCATTATGATGGGTCTGTCGCTCTTTGACGCCGCTCCTGATCTCGCTGCCGGACCGTTTCGAAAAGGCGGCAATCTACAGGGACTTTCGCTGGCAAATTCGTCAACTACGCAAGCCAACGAAAAGCTGCTGGCCACGCTGGGTGGTGTCGTGGATTGGGTCTGTTCCGCCGCACGAGGCTTTCGCGGCTTATGGATTGAGGTCGTTCGAAATGCGTCGGGCCCCGTAAGCGCGATCGAAAAGCTTCTGAGCGCCCGCGTCGCCGAAACGCTGGCCAAACATGGCGAAGACTTGTCGCCCGTACGACTGGGGCCGTGGCTCGCGCCACGACGCTCCGACAACTTGCGCGAGAAACACGCGACTCAAGCCGCGCCCTTCGATTCGTCACGCACCATTTCCGGTGACACGTCGTCGATCGATTTAAGCGCTGCCCTTTGCCGCTCGGAATCGATCTCCGGTGCCACGGAAACAGAAATCTATTTCCAACGCGTGCCTCGAAGACAACCGGTGTTGCTGCGCTTCGCCCAAGGTTCTTTGGACGGCGCAAGAACCGATTGGCTGTGGCGCGCTTTTTTTCGCGGCTATTGGCCGATGGTCGCATTGCATGTTCAACAAACTCGCGATGCGCGGCAGCTCGAAACCATCGCCGCGATTTCGCGTTTCGCCGTCGCATGGGTCGGGCGAGGAGCGCTGCGACCGTATCCCGAATTGCTGGCGCCGATGCAGCCGAAAGCGTCTTCATCGATCTTCGCCGCAGAAGACGGCACAGGGCGTTTCTTCGCCCACTTCAGCGGCCCGGCCGAAAGCGGTCTGGCGCTGGCGTTGCCAACAGGCTTCTATCGTTTCTATTGGATCGACCCCGTCAGCGGCGCGATTCTCGATCAAGGCGATGGCGCAGAAGGCGGACGCCGCGTCGGTATTCCCGGCTGCGGGGATCCGACCGCACAATTGCTCGTCCTCGAACAAGATGAATCGCCAGATCCGCTGGCGGTCCTGTAATCAGGATCGCAAGTCGACTTGCGGTTTGTCTTTCAAGATTGCATTAACATCCTAAATCGCAGCCCCTTTACCCTTTTATCCGGGCCGATTTCCGCTAAGATTCAAACATCGATAGTTAGGGCCTGTAAAATAATAAACTGAAGAAGTCCGCCGCGTATTTCGGCCTGGGTCGAGGCGGACGCGAAGGAA
>JANXLS010000249.1 GCA_025355035.1 Planctomycetota bacterium
ATAGTAATGACGCTCTTCCAAGGTCACCGGCCCCAGCGTAGAACGGACTTCGCGGGGGCGCTTCCCCTTGTGATGCTGGCGATGACCGCACGGGCAAGGCTGTGACATCGGCACGGCAAAACTTTGCCCGCGCAGCGCCAAACCGCGTTCCAGAATGCCCGCGCCAAGCGCTTTGCATTGGGCCATGACAAAGGCTTCCAGCGAGCGGGGATCATGCGTTTTCCCAAGACCCGCGATCGCTTCGAAAATGCGTTTAATGGTTTCCGCGAAAAAAGAAATCAAGTCCAAAGTCGCCTGTGCCGAATTCATGGGTGGCCCTCCGCTGCTGGGTTGGGTCACACCTTTAACTTCGGCAGATTCTGGATGGCCCTTTATTTTTCTCCTTTCGCTATCACAATAGGACTACGCACTCCCTTTCTTTACGTTTTCGAAAATGGAGTTGTCGGGCCCGTTTCCTTTCGGTTATGCTCTCGATGGGTTAACCCACATTTTACGCCGGGAGTGTCGTCCCATGCGCAGCACCTCACTTCTTTTCATCCTTGCAATGATCGTTCAATTTCCCGCCCTTCGCGCGGAGGACGCGGACGAATTGCGCGAAAAAGGCATCGCCGCGCTGAAGGATTCACAGACCCATCCGCGCGCAATCGTCGAGGCCGCGCGTTGCTTCGTCAAAGCGTCGGAACTGTATGTCGCCGCCGGCAACGACGAAAAGGCCGTCGAGATGAATTCGTTCTTGTATTGGTGCAAGAAGAAGATGAATATGGAGGACATCGACGCGTTCACGAAGGGCGGCGAAGCGGAGGTTTCGACGAAACTCGCCGCCGTCGAAAAGATCGCGCCGAAAGTCGACGAGGCGCAGAAATGGTTCGATCGCGCCGACGCATTTGCAAAGAAAAATCCCAACGAACACCTCCTGATCGCAATTCGGTTTTACGAAGTCGCCGACCGTTTCAAAGGCTCCGACGCCAGTCTCGCCGCGCAGGACCGCAGCCTCAAGGAAATGGTCCAGGACAAGCCGGGCGCCGCGGAAACGGCCGTCGCGCCCAGCCCGGCCACGCCGGCCGAACCCGCTCCGGTCACGGCCGAAAAGCGGGCCGTTCCGTCGGCCGATGAAATCAAGAACGCGGAGAAACTCATCAAGGATCTTTTGAAAGACGAGTACGCCAAGACCGACGCGCCAGGACGGTTGGCGCTGGTCGGGAAACTCTTGCATCAGGCCAATGAGAACAAGGCGGAGGCCGCGTCCGAATACGTGCTCTTGCGAGAAGCGCGCGACACCGCCATCGTCGCGGGCGATTCCGCGCGCGCGATGGAAGCGCAGACGCGCCTGCGCGACGCGTTCAAGCTCGATTTTGCCGCGCTGCTGACCGATTTGAAAAAGCTCGAACCGTCCGCCAAACCGGCCGACGCCGCGGCCGCGTTTGCCACTGTGCTTTTGCAGTGCGGAAGCGACGCGCTGGGCGTGGACAATTTCGATCAAGCGGTGCGCTTCAATTCGAAGGCCGAAGATCAACAGCCCAACATCAAAGACGCGGCGCTGAAGACGCGCTTGAAAACCGAGATTCCGCGCGTGCTGGCGCTGAAAAAAGAGAGCGTCGCGGCACTGTCCGCGCTCAAGACCCTGGCGACAAAACCCGACGATGCGGAAGCCAATCTGATCGCTGGAAAGTTCGCGTTGCAGCGCGGGGAATTCGAGAAGAGCTTGCCGCTGCTGTCGAAGGGTAAAGACGGCGTGCTGGCTGCGCTGGCCAAGCAGGAACTCGCCCCGCCGCAAGACTCGGGCGAGCAAGTGAAGCTCGCGGATGGGTGGTTTGATTGCGCGCAAAAGGAATTTTCGGCCTACCTGAAAACACCGATGCAGGAACGCGCGGCGACGTGGTACTCGACGGCGTTGCCGGGGCTGACGGGGTTGGCGAAGCTGAAGGTGGAGGGGAAGATGAAGACGCTGCCGAAAGCAACGCTCTCCGCGTCGCCCGCGCGTCCGGCGAATTCACCCGTTGAAGACAACGCCAAAGTGGATTTGATACGCTTTATTAATCTAAAGAAGGATATCCTTGCGGGCAAATGGGAGATGACGAACGGCGAATTAAATTCAAATGAATCAGCTCCCGCTCGCTTGCAAATATCCTACCAGCCGCCGACGGAATACAATTTGAGAACCGTTTTTACGAGACAAGGGGGGACGGATTGCCTTTCCCATATTCTCGCGGTCGGCAATGCACAGTTTGCCTGGACAATTGCCGGGCATGGCGACGATGC
>JANXLS010000255.1 GCA_025355035.1 Planctomycetota bacterium
GGCGCGCACCGGGGAGCCGGGTCTGGACGCCGTTCGGGCCATACAGAGTGCCATCAAGGAGCGCGAACTTTTCGTTCTTGATGACCAGGCCTCGCGCGGCTGCGCGGTCGGTCAGCATGTTGACCACTTCGTGATGGGGAACGGGTTTCCAGCTTTGGGTCGGCTCGGGCGTAACGACGTTATACAATTCGTCGCGTGAAACTTCGTTCGCATGGCTCAGCATGAGCATGGGAATACTCCTTTTGTTTTTTGGGGGATTAAACGTTTAATTCACGTGCATGAAACGGCGGAGGACGACGATGGGCGTGAGACGACATTTACGCCGCTTCCGTTTGCCCCGGCTTCTGGAATTTGCGAATGCGGCGCGTTTCGCCGTTGAGCCGGATGATGATGTCCGACAACGCATCGTCAACGTTCCAGCGCGCGTCGGCATTTTGAATCGAAACAGCGTCGTCGTATTCGCTCACGAGCGTTTGAAGCTCGCTGAATACGGCGTCCCTGGGTTTTGTGGCAGTCATCATGACCTCCATGAACTGTGTATTAAATTTTGTGATCAAACCGCGTGAACGTTGATGACAATGATCGGCCACCGGAGCCACAAAATGGGCTGTGGAATTTCCGGCAGCGTCAGATCGTCGTCGGGCGGTTGCTGTGGAATTGTTCGAATCATGATCGCCTCACAGTAAGAGTGCGAAATGGACGTGCCCGCGATAATTCCGCAGGCACGTCCCTGGGACGGTAACGGTCGCCTACGCGGCGATAGCAGTGCGGGACTTCTTGACGCGCTTGCCTTCGCGGCGCAGCAATCCGCAGATTTCTTCGAGCGTTTCGTCAATTGCCATTCCTTCGCCGCAATGCTCCAGCGAACGGTCTTGGGCATCGACCTCATTGATGAGAAAGCGGATTTCAGAAAAGAGCTTGTTGCGGCGACTGACGGGAATGAGATTCAGCAACTTCGTAGGCATGTGACTGCTCCTTGATTGGCCGCATGAAATGAAAAGGCCCACACATGCGGCGATCTGTGTGGGTCGGGAAAAGATCGAATGATTGCCCGCCGGATGGATGTTCACGGCAACAGCGAGTGTTGCTTGG
>JANXLS010000261.1 GCA_025355035.1 Planctomycetota bacterium
CCCTGCCCGGGGACTTCTGGATTCGCCTGCTTTACACGCATCCGGCGCATTGGACGGACGAATTGATTCAGACCATTGCTGAATGCCCGAAGGTGGCGCGGTATGTGGACATGCCGTTGCAACACATCCACGAAAACATGCTGGAACGAATGCGGCGCGAGACCAGCGAGCACTATATCCGCGACCTCATCACCAGGATCCGCGCGGGCGTTCCTGGCATCGCGCTGCGGACGACGTTCATCGTGGGATTTCCCGGGGAGACGGAGGCGTATTTTCAAACGCTGCTCGACTTCATTCGCGACACGCGGTTTGAGCGGTTGGGGGTGTTCACCTATTCGCACGAGGACGGCACGCGGGCGGCCGCTATGGAAAAGCAGATTTCGGATCGCGTCAAACAGAACCGTGTCCGCCGCATCCGGGGACAAATCGAGGGAATAGAACGCGCCTTGGAGAAGGAACAGGACTGCACGGCCATTTTGCAGAACGTGGCCGCGTGCCGGGGCGGCTTGAATAGTTTGATGGCCGAGATTATTGAGGGACATGTTTTCATGCACGTGCTCGATCCCGATCAACCGCACACCGAAGAACAGCATCACGCCGCTGACGAGTTGATGGATGTCGTCCGGGCTTATCTGAAATGAGAGGCACACCATGGCCGCACCGCTTTCCCTGTTGTATTTCCCGTCCGCAATCGCGCTCGGCGCGCTTCACGCTCTGGAGCCTGGTCACGCGAAAACGCTGACCGCCGCGTATTTGATCGGAACGAAGGGAACAAAGCGCGACGCAATTCTGCTCGGCCTGTCCGTTGCCGCGACACACAGTATTGTCGTGATCGGAATGGCCGTCGCCGCGCTCTGGCTCGGTAAAGAAACACTCACCGACCAATGGATGCACTGGCTGCAACTCGTCAGTGGAGTGGTGGTCGTTTTGCTGGGCACGTGGATGCTCTGGCGCAGGCTATCTCTGATTGCGCGGATCAAGCGAATCAAAGCCGAGGCGCAGCAACACGTTCATCATCACGGCGCACCCGATCCGTTCGTCTTCAATTTCGGCTTGGCGCAAGGCGTTCTGGAAATCGTTAATACGCCGCATGGCGAGCGATTCAGAATGTCGGTCGAGCGTGCGTCGTTCGTATTGAAAGCGACGGTCAAGATCATGCGCGACAACGGTAGCGTCGAAGAATATGAACTCGTCCCCGGCGTCAGTTCGCCCAATTCTTTCGACAGCAGCGTCGCACCTGAAGAGCCTCACGAATTTTCTGCAGTGCTGGTGCTCACAGCTGGCGAGACGTCCGAAGCTCTCTCCTTTAAAATGGCCGAACCAGTCGGTCACAGTCACGATCACGGACATGATCACAGTCACGAGCATGGCGATCACGGACATAACCACGCCGACATGGACGACGACGAACACGCGCGCGCTCACTCGGCAACGCTGCCGGAATATGTCAAAACCGGCGAGCGCCCGACTCTCGGACAAATTGTTGCGTTCGGTGCGGCGGGCGGGATGATTCCATGTCCAGCGTCGGTGACGGTGATGCTGTTGGCGCTTTCGGTGGGTCAGACAGGAATGGGCTTTTTGACCGTGCTGGGTTTCAGTTTGGGCCTGGCGATCACGTTGGTCGGAATTGGGCTGATGGTCGTAACGGGCTTGACGCAACTTGCCGCTGGCGGTCGGATGAGTTGGCTGGGCCAGCAGGCCCCGATCATCAGCGCGATAATGGTCATCCTTTCAGGCGTTTTCGCACTGTGTTTTGCTCACTGATGCGAGTGCAACGTAAAACGCTAGTTTCATATTACGAAGCGCCAGCGAATTGGAATATGGACGCGGAGAAGTAAAATCAATGTGTGTCGGGATTGTCAACGACACGCTCATGGCACGGATCGGTCCCGAACACTATGACGCCGCGTTGAAAAAAACGCATGTCCGCAAAATGGATTTTACATGAAAGCCGATGAAGGGATTCGTTTACGTGGCCCCGGAAGGCTTTGAACTGGATAAGGATTTGAAGCGCTGGGTGACGTTGTGCGAGCAGTTCGTAGCGACGCTTCCCGCTTGAAATCCGCCATTATTTGGGCATGGCCGTTATGCCAACTGGACACCGGTTCAACCCGAAAAATGAAATATAATTGCGCTTGCGGCAATGCTTCAGCGTGACACGGGCTTGGTCATCATCAAACCATAATGCCAGGAGCAGCAACAGAGTTCTTCGGAACGACTGAATTCAAATCCCGCTTGCTCAGACCACGTGCGACACTGTTCGGGCGTAGGCCGGATCGACAGCGATGGTCCGCGCGGCGCATTTTGATCGTGCTTCCAATGAATGATTCCCAGTTTTCCACCTGGCACCAAAATACGATACGCTTCATTCAGCAAATCGACGGGGTGTTCCAGATGCAGGATGTTAAAGAGCATGGTGTAATCCACGCTCGAATCGGGCCGTCCAGTCCCCTGCGCGAGAAAATCGCGTTGCTCAATTTTAACGTTCGTAAGCCTTGACTCGCGCGCCTTTGCGGCACACGCGCTGACCATATTCGGATCAATGTCGAGCGCGAAGATCGGACCTTGCACGAGCCTTGCCGCTGGAACGGTAAAAATGCCGTAACCGCACCCGAATTCCACAACACCCTTGCGCGGACCCGCGCAGTCCATCTTTTCGAGAATTCAGGATGGATTGAAGAACGAGTTCCAATACGCCTCATCGGGCATTCCACTTTCACGCACTTTCATAAATCGGTCTCCCATTCATCAATAGTCTACTCGCGAAAGCAACGCATTCAAACTCGCCGTTAACCATCCCCTAAGGAATTTTCACATGCGTGAAATCGCTCGTGTTCAACAGGGGTACTTCCCCACCCAAGATCGAATCGTCCGTATTATCGCCGGGCGATTCAAAATTCCATTGAATCAACAAGGACAAATTGTCGTACTTGACGCCGGATGCGGCACTGGCCACGCCATCCAAAACCTAAGCAACCAATGGCTCATCCAGCAACCCGAATTGAACGCCACGTTGCTGGGCATCGAGTCCGACAAGCATCGGTACGAGCAGGCGGCGGCTTTGCTCGCTAGGAGCAAAGGTGGCGGTACAGCGTTATGGTCCGCCATTGAAGACGCTACGGTCGATCAGCCCGTGTCGCTGTTGTGGTTCAATCCGCCGTATGACCGCATTCGCGGTACCGGGCGAATCGAGACCGCGCTGTTCAACCGCGTCAAGGAATGGCCGGCACGGGGCAGCGGTCTGCTGTTGTTGATCGTACCGGATTACGTGCTGGCCGATGCCGAAGTCGGCCTGGCCGTCGCTGTTGAACGCGACTACGAGATGCTGGGACTGTGGCGTTATCCTGAGCCGGAGTATCACGACTTCAAGCAATGTGTGCTGCTCGCGCGGCGGCGGGAGAAGGCACTCAACAAAACCCTGATGACGTTTCCACGCTGGGCCAGCGAGTCGTCGAAGTGGCCGATGCTGCGCGACGACATGAAGCCGGTTGCGACACTAACGCCGGTTCAGAAGTCCGTGACACTGCGCCGCACACGGCTCGGCAATGATTTGATTGTTGATGCCGTGACTCGCTCGCCATTGCGCAGTGGGCTGCTGCGCGAAGCCGCTGCACCCGCTCCGCCGATTGGCCGGCCGCTGTTACCGCTGAAACACGGGCATCTGGCATTGGCTCTGGCAGGTGGGCTGTGCGACGGCATCATCGAATCCGAGGGCAACCGATTCCTCATCAAAGGCACACTCACATCGGCCGTCCGGCGCGTGTCAACGAAACCGCAGGTGGATGACAGTGGCAACACTGTCGCGGAGATCGACACCTACCGCACGCGGTACGAAATGAACGTCCGCTGCCTGCGCAACGATGGCTCAATCGAAAACTATAGTTCCGCCGAACCCGACGAACTCGAAACGGAGGTCACCAACGAATGAACACAACGTCCGAACCCATTCCGAAACTCGGCCTCGCCGAACTCAATCCCACCGAACTTCCCCACCTCGAAGTTGTCGTCCGCAACACCAAATCAGAAATCATCGCCAACGTCGGCGCGCAAATCGTCGCGCTGATCGTCTCACCGCAAAATCGTGTTCTGTACCTCGAAGCCGTGAGTACCAGCGACGCGGGCGCACACGCCTTGATGGGCAGCGTCAGTGATCCGCGCGGCGTGGTTGAGTTCCGGTTCTACCGCGCTGGCGAGACAGGTGACTACGTTGAAATCCAGCCGCCTGAATCACCGCGCTTGGCAAACGTCCGGCTGGCAGTGCCGGGCTGGTCGCGGCACGTTCACCACGTCGCGATGCTCGACCGCTCTGGCGACCTGATGCTGGCACTGGACGACGCGACGCTCTGGCGGAAGCTGCGTGAGAAGATGTCCTGTCCAACGCTCGGCAAATGGGGCACGTCATTGATGGAAAAGATTTACCGCTCCGGCATTTTGCTTGAATGCGAATCGTTCGGTACTCCTGACGGCTTGCGCGCGTTCGTGCTCGCTGCAAACGCGCAGGAACTTTTTGATTCGATCATCACTGAACATGTCCACGGTGCTGGCATCCCCCGCCGGTCCGCCGCGTAGCCATTTCACATACCACTCAATTGTCATCTGTCCCGGAATCTATTCCTGGGTGCGGTGGCGCATTGTCATAATAAAGGAGGCATCAATGCCGTTGGCTCGCGATCTGAACGATCTGATCCACCGATACGGCGGTG
>JANXLS010000311.1 GCA_025355035.1 Planctomycetota bacterium
CCGTTGAACTGACAATCGAAAGCGATTTCTGTAATTCCTGCTCGGCCTGTTCCTGTTCGGTAACATCCATCGCTACACCGACGAGATCCCATTCGCTTGTTGACAGCGGCGTGATGCGCACGACTTCGCGGAGGTTGCGAACCGAACCGTCGAGTCCTTTGATCGCGAATTCGTTTTCGTAACCGGACGCGTTGCGGCGCAGAGCATGCGTCGCTGTTTCGTGCATCTTACGAGTGTCGTCGGCGCTGGCCAAGCCGGCCCAAAGTTCGTCGCTGTTTTCGTGGAGTCCTAATTCCAATCGCGCGATACGGGAGGAAAGAACGTTGACCTTCCACTTGTATTCGCGATCGACGCGCGTGACGCGCGCGGTCCATAGGATGCAGCGCGCATGGGAAACGATGTCGTTCAAGAACTCTTCAGCTTTTTTATAGGCGGTCATTTCGCGCCGGAAACCGGCAATGATGGAGCGGTTCCCATTGGCATCGAGCACGGGTACCTTAGTCACCGCCACCCAAGCATCAGCGCCATCCAAACGTCTGACGGTTTCAAATTTTTCGAGCACCGGCGTCCCAGTCAATAGAATCTGCTGGTCCTCTGTTTTGATCGTATCGGCCTGCACAGTATCAAATAGTTCATCAGCGGTTTTGCCGATCAAATCGTCAAAATTTGACACGCCCAGCCACTGCGCAGCGGCTGGGTTGATCATCAAATAACGGCCCTCGGAATTCTTAATAAAAGCCGGATGGGGCAAAACGTCGAAAATCGCTTTGAAAACAACGTGTTCAAGCGCAGTTTGATTGAGCTCTAGTTTCAACGCCTCTATCGCGTCGAGAGGAAGGCCCGACGCATCCAGGCACGATGCGAGTCGTTTTGCTAATTCGAACATGTCATCCACGTCTAAGAAGGTGATTTACTTCATCTAAAGGAGGCTATTGAACCGCCTGTTGTTTAAATTCTCGTTACCATATGAGTTCCATGATTGAGTCGCCCTGATAGTTAGCTGCGCGACGACAGCGAAATATTGTCGTATATTACAGATTTTTGACCCGTGCACAATATATGCCACAATTTTCCTTCACCCCGCGCATCCCTTTTCGAACTGGGGGCATGCGTCGGCCCTCCCCCAACAGGAACAGGAGAGGGCAACCACGGCGCCAGCTCGTTTCGCTCACTGTTTCGTTGGCAACTCACAGGTCATTAGCTCACACATTCTCGTACATGTCGAACTAATTTCCACATATGCCGAATATCCGATTTCTGAATGGTATTCTCGGGATATTTCGGATTCAACGGCAGGAGTTTGAATTCGTTCGTTCCATTGAATTGAACTTTTCGAAACGTGCTCGAGTCGTGGGTGATGACAAAGGCGAAATCACCCGAATTCACTTGGAATCCGTTCGAAAAAACGACCAATTCACCCGGGCGAAAATCGTCTGGAATGCCTTTGGCATGCATGGAATCGCCCTGTACGCGCAAGGCGAAGCGCTGGCAATTCTCGGACTCGCCGGTCTGCGGGGGGAATTGCAGCACCACTTCCATCGGTCCTTCGGGGTCGCCGAGTTCCGAAATCTTCGACGGGTATCCGCTCTTCGTCGCGATCAGCGGGACCGGAGCGAGTTTTCCAGCGAGCATCAACGCCGCATGTTTCGGCCCCAGCGAAGCGGCCCATTTGCGCTCGACTTCCTGCACCTTGGATTCGCTGTAAAATACGCCGATCTCAACTCCCAAGGCGCGAGCGATTTTTTCCAGCGTGACTTGCCGCGGTGAAACCAATCCATTTTCGATGCGGGAAAGATTGGGCTGCTTTAGGCCGGTCAGCATTGCAAGCTCCGACTGCCGCATTCCCTTTTCCTTGCGCATCAAATGAATGATTCGTCCAATGTATCTATGTATCGGTGCCATTGACATATGCACAATGCCTCCTGCAAAGCATAATATTCTATTGCAACCCGATTTACAGCATTTCTTTCCGGACAATAACAATAAAAACATGCACAATGCATTCTTGAAAATCATAAACGTCATAATGCCAAGTTATTATAAAATTTTAAGACGCGATATGTGCATAAATTTATTGGAAAATCTCGCGATCGTATTTGGAACCTATCTAATTCATTTTAGCTCTATATACCATTAGGCGTATCCGACGCATAATGGTCAATCCTGCGACTGCGTAATGGAAGAAATCGGCTATGCTTTTTGC
>JANXLS010000341.1 GCA_025355035.1 Planctomycetota bacterium
ATCTCCTGCCCCGGCACAAGCTGCCCACCCGCCGGAACAGCCTGTCGCGGAATCGTCGTCGGCCGTACGTTCCCATCCAGATTCTGCATCTGCATCGAGGGCAACGGCACAATGTCAGCCGCTCGAGGCGTCACCGTCGTATTGAGATCCACCAGTTCCGCATTCGGCGCGACAACCGCAGGCGAAGTGGCCTGCACGCGTCCAGTCTGTCGTAGCGGCGTTAAATCCACAACCGTCGCATCCGGAAGCTCCAGAGCAACAGCCGGTTCCCCCTTCTTAGGCACATCGCCACGCCAAATTTTCGGAGCAGGCTCAGTCGGAATCGGCCTGACCCGCAAATCTTGTGGCTGCAATGGCAGCGGTTGGTTCAAGCGCTGATAGTCAATATCCGAGCGCAGTTGGGGCGCCGGTATCGGTTCGCTACTGCCCTTGTATTTGTCCTTTGTTTTCTCAGCGCTGGTCTGATTCGCCATCGCTTCGAGAAGCCACGCCGGTGTGTCTTCAGCCGGTACGATTTCCGGACCCCGCGGGTGGCTCCGGTCGTAGTCTTCGGCATGACAAACAGACAACACGATGGATAGCGCACACAGCCACGCTTTCGAACGAATTCGATGCAGCATAAATTAAACACCCCCCCGGGTCATTCCGATTCTCATGACATTATCGGATTAACAAGGAAGGAGGCTTTAGCGAATTGGGCGATAATATCCGGAATTATCGGGCTGTGTGGGTTAGACAAAGCCATCGCTCTGAACTAAATTCAATCAATCTATTTTACTTCATCTCCTTTCATTTGGCCCCGGAGCCCGCCATGGACGTAGCCATTCCCGACGAAATCAACGAGCCCAAAGTTCGCCCAACAGGCGTCTCTGTCATTGCAATTCTCGCCCTGATCGGTGGCGTTTTCAATTTCTGCTACTCCCCATTCGGCATCGCTCAACTGCTCTTAATGGACGCTCCCGCCAACGTCGCCATGCGCAACGACCCAACCCTTTACTACACAACCGTCGTCGGTGGCGCAATGGGCTGGTTCATCTCGATTCTCACCATATCCCTCGGCATCGGACTGTGGCGAACCAAAGAATGGGCCCGCGTCTGGACCGTTTATTACTGCATCGGCGCTGCCATCTGGACACTAATAGGCGGTGCATTCTACGTCATCTACATCACGCCCAAAGCCATGAAAATCGGCATGGAAGTGGCGCAAGCTCAATCCAAAGTCCAATCCCCAATGCCGGCCGATTTAATGAATAACATTATCCTCGGAACCATGATCTTCACCGGCCTGGTCATGCTGGTCTTCTGCGCCGCCTATATTTTCATCGCCGTCTACATGTCCAAAGCCACCACAAAAGAAGCCTTCAAGCCCTATTGATTCGCCCGTCCAAAATGCACCACCCGAACATTGAAAGCCCTTGCATCCGTTTCTTCACACTTTTTCTAGTTTCGCAAAAAGTATTTTCGGTCACATTAGGTCCCATCCTACTTCCGAAAATCCCGAACCAAGTTCCACCCCAACACCATCAACACCCCCACCGCCATCCACGTCTCCCGTCGCTCATACATCCCTCAACATTCAAAATGCTCCCGCGTCCGAGTCCAAATCCCCAGCGCTTTGTCATCACGACACTACCATCCCGCCACAGCGTCATTCAAGTGATCAAACGTATCCACAACCTTGTGCATCCGCACCAACCGGAACATCGCCGTCGGCTGCTGCTGCAACGCAATCATCCGCAACCCGCCGCCCTTCTGATTCAGCCGCCGGATACACGACATCAACGCCCCCAACCCCGTCGAATCCACGAAGTTGATCAGATCCATATCCAAAATCACCTTCGTATAATTCTCCACAACCTTATTCATCTCGTCCCGAAACTCCGG
>JANXLS010000408.1 GCA_025355035.1 Planctomycetota bacterium
TCATGACCGCACACGGAACGATGGACACCGCGATCGAAGCGACTCGGCGCGGAGCATACAATTATCTCACCAAACCGATTCACAACGCCGACGCCGTTCATCAGATTCGGACCGCACTGGAGCGACGAAATCTCTCCCGCGAAGTCGCTCAGTTGCGACGCGATTTGAAGACCGGCGCACCGGGCGAAACGATGGCCGGAAAATCGCCCCCGATGCAGGAGGTTTACAAGAAAATCGGCGCCGTCGCAGGCGCGGAAAGTTCAGTGCTGATCCTCGGCGAGTCGGGCTCCGGGAAGGAACTCGTGGCGCGGGCGATTCACGGTTACTCATCGCGCGCTCGCGGCCCGTTCATCGCGGTCAATTGCGCCGCGCTGCCCGAACCGCTGCTCGAAAGCGAATTGTACGGGCATGTCAAAGGTGCGTTCACCGGGGCGTTTCGCGATAAGGAGGGCAGAGCGGAGGCCGCGCGCGGCGGGACGCTTTTCCTCGACGAGATCGGCGAAATGCCGCTCTCGATACAAGCGAAATTACTGCGCTTTTTGGAAGAGAAGAAATTTGAACGCGTCGGCAGCGTGGAAACTGTCGAGGCCGATGTGCGCATTCTCGCCGCGACGAATCTGGATCTCCGAACACAAATCAAGAAGCAGCTTTTCCGCGAAGACCTTTACTATCGTTTGAATGTCGTTTCGATCGAACTGCCATCCCTGCGCCAGCGCAAGGATGATATTCCGATACTGGTCGCTCATTTTTTGTCGCGCGCGAATTCGGCCGGAATCAGTAAAGATGCCATGGAATTGATCGAGCGATTTGATTGGCCGGGAAACGTTCGCGAACTCCGCAACGCAATTGAACACGCGGTCATTTTGTCGCGCGGCGGGATCATTTCGCCGGAACACCTTCCCGCGCATATGCTGCGCAGCCTGCATGGTGAGGACGTGTCCCCCGCGCTAACGCTGGCCGATTGCGTCCGTGCTCGGACACTCACAGCCCTCGACAAATCCGAAGGTCAGGAAGAAGGCAACGCGTACGCCGAGATCATTTCCGATGTCGAAAAATCAATTCTCGAAACGACGCTGAAACGCGTGATCGGCAATCAGGTGAAGGCCAGCGCCCTGCTCG
>JANXLS010000421.1 GCA_025355035.1 Planctomycetota bacterium
TGGCGGCGGGTGATCGTTGTAAAACATGCGAATGATGATACCGAAGAAAGTGCTCAGGGTAGGCAGGGCTCAGTCCTCAACTTCGTTCGAATCAATGATACAACTCGGGCGCGCCCATTGCTGAGCGCGCCCGATTCACAACCATGCAGGCGGGACGCCCGCACCAAACAATTATTCCAGTCCCATCTTGCCCGGGCACATGATGTTCAACGGATCGACGCCCTTCTTCAGGCCGGCCATGAACTTCATGCCCGCGTCGCCGAGTTCGAGCTTCATGTACGGGGCCAAGCGCAGGCCGACTCCGTGGTGGTCGTTGATCACTGCGCCGGCTTCGTGGGCGGCTATCGTCGCTGCGTGAATGATCTTGTTGTGCAGGGCGACGGCTTCGTCCAAATCGTCCGGACCCTTCGGTACGCCCCATCGCGGATAGATCATGCTGCCCCAGTCGTACCAGTGGCTGAAATGCGTCTTCAGCGTCAGGCCCCACTTGGGGTCGATCGCGTTCTTCATCGCATGGGTGACTTTGTCGTACGTGGCTTCGATGTGTTCGAAATCGGCGACAGTGTCCATCGTGCACCACATCTGCGGAAGGTAGGGCGCATAGGGCGGATGATAGAACACGTAGCGCTTTTCCCACCACGTCTGGCCGATCTGGCAGCCGAGTTCAACACCCCCGTTTTGGCGGCAGATGTCGTACGCGACATTCGCTTCGGCATCGGTCAACGTCGGATGATCGCCGTCGAACATCAGCACTTTGGTGACACCTTTCAAACCCGCCGCGACGGCGCGTTCGAGGCTGTGCAATGCGGCTTCCTTGTCGTACAAGCGCATGACCGCCGGGCGCAAACCCGTGACCATGATCTGGCGACCGGCTTCGATACCCTGAGCCAGCGTTTCGAAATGGAACGCATTGAAATTGCGGCGCTTGGGGAGGTTGCGCAGCTTGATCGTGCAGGCGGTAATGATACCGAAGATGCCTTCGGCACCGACCTGCAACATTGTCATTTCAGGACCGGCGGCATGCTTGGGGACGCTGGGCATTTGCAGAATGTCGCCCGTCGGGGTGACCACTTCGCAGCTCAACACGTGATCTTGAATGTTGCCGTACTTCGTGGACAACACGCCCGATCCGCGCGCGGCCAGACAACCGCCGACGCTCGCCCATTCGGCTGAGGCCGGGTAGTGCGTGAAGGACAGGCCCTGCTTGTTCAGGTCTTCTTCGAACTGCTTGACGTTGTAGCCGGGTTCGACTGTGATCGTCAGGGACTTCTTGTCGAGGTGACGGATCTTGGTCATCTCGCGCAAGTTGATCATGATGCCGCCGCGCGTGGCATCGGCTGCGCCCTGCACGCCGGAACCGCCGCCCATGGGCGTGATCGGAATGCGGAGCTTGTTGGCGAGCTTGACGATGTCCGCGACTTCCTGCGTCGTGTGCGGTGTGGCGACTGCGTCCTGAACCGACAGCGGCTTGCCGTAGTGCGCGTGCACATACGTCAGCCAGCTTTGATCGCCGGTGAATTTTTTGCGTCCTTCGTAGCGGTCGAGAACGTTGGACGGTCCAACGATCTTTCCGAGCGCATCGACAAGCGATTTCATCTCGCCGTCGTTCATAATCTCAGACATGTGAATCCTCAATTAAATGTGTTTGAATTTCCTAACGCAAAGCGCGCCAGGAGGAAAAAAGTGCTGAATGCCAAGTGCTGCGCCAATCCTCGGCGATCAGCACTCCGCACTCGACCCTATTCTTTAGGGCATCATGGCTTTGTCGATCGAGAAGTCTTGGTTCGTGATCGTGACGGGCGCTTGTTCGAGATCGTGGACCGCGTCGATCAAGTGGTTGGCGAAACGTTTGAAAGCGATTTCGCCTTTGTATGCTGCGCCGCGGAACGGGTTGCCCATGACGCCGGAATCGGTGAATTCCTGATGGTCGAAGGGGAAGTTGAAGTATTGATAGCCCTGGAAGTCGCAGTCGGGCATGCCGTCGTTCTTCGACCAGTTTGAACCCAGCCACTTCGGTGCGTGCGCGTGTTCGGCGATGGCGCGGTCCATGCGAACCAACTTCGGGTTGTGCGCCAAGCATTGCGACGTTTCGAGTTCGCCTGCGTGCCAGCCCGGCGTTTCTTCTTTGGGGCCTTCGAGCACGTCGGCGATCATGCCGAGGTAGCGTTCAGCGTACGGCTTGTAGTAGCCGATGATCGCGCCGGTTTCGCTGCGGAGGCGGCGGAGGACGGGATCAACAATCTTAACGTTCGAACCGTGGCCGTTGACGAAAATCACGCGCCGGAAGCCGTGATGGATCAGGCTGCGGCCGATGTCGTAGATCATGTTCAAATACGTTTCAGCGCGGACGGTGATCGAGCCGGTTCCGCCACCCGGATTCTTCATGTGCTGCGGGGAGTAACCGAGCCACAGCGTCGGCGTATACATGATGCCGGCCTTTTCACCTGCGCGCTTGGCGACTTCGGTGCAACTGATCGAATCGCAGAACAACGGCAAGTGGTTGCCGTGCTGTTCGAGGCTGGCCTTCGGAACGAGAATCGTGTCGGAATACTTCAAGTATTCCTTGATGTCCGCCGCCGAAAGATCGCCCATGCAATAGGACGGAAAATGCTTCAAATTGTCGAGCGTCTTGCGGCGCGGCGCGTGCGCTTCATCCTGGTAGGATGACTTGACATGGTGAGCCGCCGTCGACTGTGGCGCCTTGTCCCACGGAATAATCGAGGGTGCGCCCGCTGCGCGACCCTTGCCGCCATCTTCTGCTACGTGACCTTCCATTTTTTCCCTACCCTTTCGTGATGAACAATGCGAATCAAACGGCTTATTTGTCATTTGTCATTTGTGAATTGTCATTTGTCATTTTCAAAAGCGCCGGAGATTTCGAACGCTCTTTTCCAATGACAAATATCAAATGACACATCACAAATGACAAATAGGCCGGTTTTTTCGCGTCCTGTATAAACTATGCAAACAACTCCAATGACCTGCCCAAAATCACTTCCGCAAATTTCTGATCGTTCACGTGCGCGTCAACTTCCTGATACTCGATTTTCGCATCCAAACCGTTTTTCAATTCTTCACGGAAGAGGCGATCCGTTTCGGGGTCCCAAAACTCGCCGTGCTTTCCGTTTTGATCGACTTCGATATTCGGAATCGACAGGCCGCGCGTTGGGACGACAACGGCCACTTTGCCCTTCGCTGAATTCAATTTCCGGCACATGCGTTTGGCGACTTCGAGCTGTTCGTCGCGCGTCAGTCGGATCAAAGTGAACTCGGGATTGTGGTAGTGGCTCGGGCGGCCGCGCAAATTCGTTGGGATGTCGTGGCTTCCGACAACCACAAAATCGACGCAGCCCGGAACGATCAGCTGCGGAACGCCGCGCAGTCCGGCATTTTCCATGCGCTTGGGGCCGCCGTTGTGATAACCGCCGGCGACTTCACCCGCCAATTCGCTCAGCGTGTAATCGAGAATTCCATGGAACAAATTTTCTTCTACCAACTCTTCCATCGCCGGCCCGCCGACTCCGTTGGCGTGGAAGATCACGATGTCGAAGCCTTTCGGCTCAATCTGTTTTTTGATCCACATCAACGGCTTGGTGGTGTTGCCCAGCATCGTTGACGCGATCTGCTTGCGGTTGCCGAGTAGTCGCGCACGTTCGGACGCGTCGCGATTTTCGAAGGCTCGCGCCATCCCGCTGATCGATGCCGCGACGGTATCGAAGATCGGGCATGAGACGACATTTAAGCCCAGAATGTCGACGACCGAGTGCATCACGAAGATGTCTTTCGTGCCGATGAACGGATCGAACGTCCGGCGCCCTGATGCCAGCGGTGAAACGATCAGTTTTGGAATGCCGACCGGCAAATGGCGCATTGCTGCTGACGCAAGCACGGCGCCTTCTGCTCCCCCCAGCGACACGAGTCCGTGAATCTTCTTTTCATCGTGTAGTTGCTTTGCGATCTTGCGCACACCGACGAGCATGCGTTCGACTGCTTTCCCGCGGCTGCCCGATTTTCGAATCGTATCGATGTCAAAGCCTGCCGCTTCAGCGACCATTTGCCGCGTGAATTCGGCTTTAATTCCTTCGGCTTCGCCCAAGATGCCGCTATCGAGCGCCAGCGTTTTGCAGCCGTATGCTTCGATGCGTTCGCGGAGGTACTGGCACTCCGGGCCTTTGGTGTCGAATGTGCCGATGACGAGAACTGTTGCCATAAAATTTCCAATCTATCCAACACGAGCGAAGCGATCCGTTGTTTTTCCCCTCTCCCGTCGGGGAGAGGGCCGACGCAGGTACTCCTGCGCGGGCGAGGGAGCGCTGGATTAACAACATGCGTTGTAAATCGCCTGCATCACCCCATCAATATTCTCAAAAACTTCCGAATCCCAAAATCGCAAAACGTTCCAACCAGCATTTTCGAGCCACTTTTGGCGGCTCTCATCATATTCTTCTTTTCCCATATGCGATTCGCCGTCGAGTTCGATGACCAACTTATTTTCCAGACAGCAAAAATCCGCGATGAACGGCCCGACCGGTCGCTGCCTTCTAAACTTCAAATGGACGAACCGTCGGTCCCGCAATGCAGCCCAAAGCTTCGTTTCGGTGGGCGTCATTTCCCGGCGAAGTTCGCGAGCATACTTTTTTTGCAGAGGAGGTATTTTGTTCATTTCGGCGCTCCCTTACAATCCACACTCTCCCCCTCACCCCGCGCAGGAGTACCTGCGTCGGCCCTCTCCCCCAACAGGGAGAGGGCAACGGCAGGAGCGGCTCGCTGCGCTCGCGTTACTTCGGTTCCACCGCGCGGATGTGGTCGTGTGTACGCTGGAAGTGGACGCTATATTCTTCGTTGCTCATCATGTAACCGCCGTGGTCGACGATGAACTTTTCTTCGGCGGCTGTGCCCTTGGTGTCGTCCGAATGCTTCTTGGCGAAGCGCGGGGAGCACGGGGTGCGGTCGTTGGGGATCACGAATTCGGTCGTCAAGCAACCTTCGTAGCCGATTTCTTTCAGTGTCTTCAGCAGCGTGGCCCAATCCCATTTGCCATCGCCCGGAGCGCGGCGGTTGTTGTCGGCGATGTGGAAATCGAACAGTTTCTTGCCGACGGCTTTGATCGCGCCGAGCGGATCTTTTTCTTCAATGTTGATGTGGAAGGCATCGAGACACACGCCGACATCGTCGCCGACTTCTTTGGCCAACGCGAGCGCCTGATCGTGGCGGTTCATGAAATTGGTTTCGAAGCGGTTGAGCGGTTCGAGCGCGATTTTGACGCCTTCTTTGCGGGCGTGATCGGCGATGGGTTTCAAGCTTTCGACGGCCCATTTCCATTCCACTTCGGGGCTGGCCATGCAGTTGATCTTGCCGACTTCGGATGGAACCAGCGTCAAGACTTCCCCGCCCAATTCGTGGATCATCGTCAGGCAGTCCTTGACGTATTGAATGCTGCCATAGCGCAGGTAGTAATCGGCGTTGATCAAGTCGCGGCATTTGATCATGATCGTGACCGCGCCCCAACATTCGATCTTGTGTGCCTTCAGAATTTCGCGGGTGTTTTTGAACGGCTTGTAGAGGTCGGGCTCGCCCATGATTTCGATGCCCCAGAAGCCGCATTCGTGCAAGCGCTTGCAGGTCACTTCCAACGGTTCGGGTCGCATCCAATTGTGTGCCGACAGTCTGAACGCCATGCGCATCTCTCCTTATTTGTTCATTTTCGAGTTCGTCGGGCGTCGTTGAGTCCGCCGAATCTCGTGTCCGCATCGAAAACGCTTTGTTTCTTCACCACAGGTTGAAGTCTTATACACCAAAACGCGATCGATTCAACGCCGAAAAAGTTATTTTTAGTGAAAATATGTTACTTTTTGTTACGTATCTAGCTTTCGCTTACTACGTCATCCGCTAACAAACGGGACTTTGAATCTAGGTCTTGCCCTTCCGACGTTTCACTTCTTTGATGCCGTTTTCCGTGACCATCAAATCAAAATCACCCAGCACGCCCAGCGGATAGGGAGCGATCAGATTGAGTTTGCTGTTGTCGAGTGCGAGAATGCGCTTCGTTGAACGGCCGAGGAAAGCGAGCTTCATCGCTGCACCTTCGGGCGTGCCATCGTAGAGTTCGCCCGTGTCTTCCATCAATCCGGCAGCAGAGACGATCGCGAAATCAAAGCGCAATCCTTCGAGGGCTCGAACGGCCAACGGTCCGACGAGCGACTCGGTGCGCGGATGCAATTCGCCTCCGGTGATCGCGACATGAAAGCCGGGACCGCGCCGATGCAACGCTTCAAAATGCGGAATGCCATTCGTGATCACGAAAACATTCTGGCCTGCCGGAGGAAGGGGCAGAGTGTGACAGATTTCATAGACAGTCGAACTGGCATCCAGCGCCAGATTGCGGGCTCCGGCCAAAATCGGAGCGAGGTGTTGGGCGATGCGTTGTTTGGCTTCAGCATTCGCCGGCTTGCGTTCGGTGAACGAGCGCGCGGCGTCGACGCCATTGGTTCCGTTGCTGATGGTCACGGCCCCACCGTGGACCTTGCGCAACATCCCGGCGGCGGAGAGCGATTCCATGTCGCGATGCACCGTCATGCGACTGACGCACAAGAGGTCACAGGCATCGTTGACGGAGAGCGCACCCTTGCTATTCAGCGCGTCCAAAATCTTGGCACGACGTTCTTCAGCGATCATGTAAAGAGAACCGATTCCGGGAGAAAACTGGTTGCATCTATACACTTGATTTTCACAAAATGAAACAAAATTTATCACGAAATTAAACGTGGCTTCTGCGCGCGGTGGACGTATCGGTATGAATACACGTACCTTCGGCTACCATCCATCACCCTGTAAAAACTTCACCAAATCCCGGAATTCCTGGGGCTTGAGCGTGTCGGGCAGGCCTTCGGGCATCATTGATTTTTTCATGTCAGTCATCTTGGAAATGTCTTCGCGCTGGATGACTTCGCGCTTGTCGTTTTCACTTTTCAGGGTGACGGTTTTGTCGTCCTGTTCGGCGATGATGCCGCTGAGCGTCAGGCCGTCTTTTTTCTTGATCGACCAGACGTAGTACGGCGCGCCGACCACCGCGTTGGGATCGACGATGTTTTCGAGCAGGTAGTTGATTTCTTTGCGCCCCGAGCCGGTCAGTTCCGGGCCGACGTGGTTGCCTTTGCCGAAGATCGAGTGGCAGGGCATGCAGGTCTTTTCAAAGACCTTCGCGCCGGCTTTCGCATCGCCGGTGCCTTCTTTGACGAC
>JANXLS010000426.1 GCA_025355035.1 Planctomycetota bacterium
GTGTGCATTACCGCCGGGCACTACCTGTTGGGGCCTCGGCCCCTGTCGGCGCTGGTCGCGATCGTTTCGCGGTTGCTGACCACCATTATGTTGTTTCGGTTGCTGGAATTGCCCAGGCTGTCCTCCGCGGTTGCGGTCGCGATCTTTTCCGTGTCCTTGCGGCTGGCCCTGTCCCGGCCCGCGATCTCGATCCCTACCCCGGCGCCGATTGCGTCCGCTTCGATCCGGACGATCACCCTTTCCGCCGTTCTGCCCCGTGTAGCTAGGCTTCCCCTGAGTCGGGATGAACGCTCCGCGATTGCTTTGCTGATTCTGCAGAATGTTCTCAACAATCTGACCCGCACGCCGCGCAGCGATTTCATCCGCTTCGCGATCGTCCGGCGAAAGTTGGGGAAGGGAAGGTAATACCGGCTGCTCGACTGGCGGCACACGTGTGCCAGGATGCGTCGAGAGCGGCGTGTGCACACTCGGTGCAACGTGTTCTTCGCTCATGGATTGAGAACCGATAGTTTTTTCTGGTGGCGTGCGAGATTCAATCTCGCCGTTGTGTCCGACCGACGCAACCGGCGATTTAACATCGCGATTCGTCGGTTCAATGCGTGTGGATTCTTTCGAAACTGTTTGTGACGTATGCTGCGCAGGTGAGGAATGCTGGGCATGCGCTGGTGCCTGTACCGCTGCCGATTGAGATGCTACCGGCGCGTGTGTTACTCCTGACATTCGGGCAGAATCGTCTCGGTCTCCGCTGTCATCTCGTCGTGAGTCGTTGCTTCTGTCGTTTCCAACCCCGGCTGTTGATCCGGATTCTTCGTTGTTTCCGGTGGAAAACAAAGATCCATCCGCGTCTTCGTCACGCGTACCCGCCTCAACTCCTCCAACGGCATTTCCGTCAGCAGACTTAGGATTTCGAGCGGCCTTGCCGACCCGCTTTGGCTTGGGCGCACTTCGAGTTCCAGATCGACCGCTTGTTCCTCCGGTGTCTCCTGCCCCGGCTGCGTTAGCCGGTTTATTGCCAGTAACGCGAGTCGTAGATCGACGCTTTGGACTCGCTTTTCCCTTTGCCTCTGATACGGCAGAGTCGTCGCTTGAAGTAGCTTCTGAATCGCTGCTGCCGGAACCGGAATCTCCGCTTCCTGCAGGTGCAGCAGATAATGAATCCGATCGGGTATCCGCCCCGCCCGAAGAGGCGGCATCTCCCGAACCGCCGTCAACTCCAACCCCGGGGGCAAAACGCACGCCAGGCGGCGCGAAACTTCCTGTGTATCCAGCCATTGATTAAATTCGATTTCCGCCACTTCGTCCAGCGAGGCCACACCCAGC
>JANXLS010000449.1 GCA_025355035.1 Planctomycetota bacterium
ATTTCAAGCGGCGGAACGGCGGGGGATAGCGCCAGAGTCCGAGCAATTCGTAGTCGCGCTCGACTGCAACGGCCAGACCCACATCGGCGTCGGCCAGCACGTAATCCGGCACGATCATCAACAGCAGTCCGCTGCCGCGCACCGGCCAATCTTTCACGCGGTTGAACAGCGCGACTTCGGTTCGCCCGGCTCCACGAATGCGGTCGTATGGTGGGTTGAACCAAAGCAGGCTCACCGGATGATCGACCGTGGCGTCCTCAATCGCGCTCCAGAGAACGTTGTTTGGTCCGAGCAGTTCGGTGGCTTGCTGGTGCCGGGACTTGTCCGACTCGATGCCCAGCAACGTGACGTTGAGATATGACTGGCGGCTGAGCCAGTTTCGGCGCAGATAGTGAATTGCTTGGCCAGTGCCGCAGCCGGCGTCGAGGACGACTACGGGCCCGTTTTGATGACCCGGGAGCTTAAACAGCGGAGAGATGTTACGGATAATTTGGTCTTGGGTGGGAAAGAATCCCTGACGCGCTCGGGCAATTTCGCGCATTGATCCACTCCTATCTATTTTGGAAGAAAAACTTCGACGAACGGTGTAATCTTGAATATCGTGCGTATACGCACGGTAATTCTAAGGACATTGATGACTGACAAAAGCGAAATTCCCATGGCACTCCGCGTTGCCTATTTGGCGCTTCACCGGCGTTCCGAGGCTCAATTCGCCTCGCATGGGGTGACCGCGGACCAGTTCGTGCTCCTCGCGACTCTCGAAAAGGGACATGCGTTGACTCAACGCGAACTCGCCCGCCGAATGCCGTCTGATCCCAGCACTGTGCGGGCCATGCTTGTTTTATTGGAGAGCCGTGAGCTGGTGCGGCGGGACGCGCATCCGACTGATGCGCGCAAACGCACGGTGGCGCTTACGGCGGCGGGAAAGCGAAAGTTTCGTGAACTCTGGGCGGCAGGAGAAGAAATCCGCTCGCAGATGTTTGACGCGCTTGAACCGCGTGAATCCGCATTGCTGGTTCAATCATTGAAACGAATCGCCGAGGCGCTGAATGTTTC
>JANXLS010000522.1 GCA_025355035.1 Planctomycetota bacterium
AATAAATAGGGGATTGGCTTTCATGTCCGTCGAATTTAACGCATCACCGCCGACGTTCAAACTCGAATACGCGTGAAGTTCCTTGGCAACCTTCATGGACTTTTGTCGGATAAACATTCGATTCGCTGCAAGAAAACCGAACTTTTCCAGTCACCAAACGTATACTATTCACTCGCATGTGGCGTTTGCAACACGCGAGTGTAGCGAGCCTCCGCCGTTCCCCTCTCCTGTTGGCGAGAGGGCCGACGAGCGCTGCCGGTCGCGCTCGCGGGGTGAGGAGAAAGCGCGAGATTTCAGCGGCGCGCAGGTCAAGAAGCTACTGTACGCTCCTCGAAAGGACGAACGATTTGCGAGCATTGGTGACGGGCGCGGCGGGATTCATCGGCAGCCACCTGGTCGACGCGTTGATCGCCGATCCACGCGTCCAACACGTCCTGGCAATCGACAACCTCTCAACAGGCAAGCTCGACAACATCCGCCCATTTCTCGATCGCATTGAATTCATTCACGGTGATTTGCTCGACGCGCCCATCCGCGAAAAAGCAGTCGACGGCATCGACGTCATCTTTCACGAAGCCGCCATCCCCAGCGTCCCGCGCTCGGTCCACGATCCCATCGCGAGCCACCTGGCTGGCGATCATCTCACGTTGCAGGTGCTCGACAGCGCGCGCAAAGCCGGCGTGAAGCGTTTGATTTACGCCGGTTCGTCCTCAGCCTACGGCGATACGGAAGTGCTCCCAAAAGTCGAAACGATGGCCCCCATCCCGCGCTCGCCGTATGCCGTCAGTAAATTGGCCGGAGAATATTACGCCGCCGTGTTCGCCCGGTGCTACGCAATCGACACCGTCACGTTGCGCTACTTCAACGTCTTCGGCCCGCGCCAGGACGAGAACTCGCCCTTCAGCGCCGTGATCGCCAAATTCTGTTCAGCGTTCAAAAAAAATGAGCCGTTAACGATCCACGCCGACGGCCAGCAAAGCCGCGATTTCTGCCACATCGATAACGTCATCAACGCCAATCTTCTCGCCGCATTCAACCCCACGCCGTTGGGCGGGCAAGTCATCAACATCGGCTGCGGCGAGCGCCACACGCTCATCGACATGGTTACGATGCTCAACGAACTTGCCGGCCCCGATCTGGGCGGACGCACCCCGCAATTCGCCCCGCCCCGCCCCGGCGACGTGAAGCATTCACAGGCCGACAT